>NZ_JBAURI010001270.1:0-2586 GCF_049581145.1 Bradyrhizobium sp. | reverse complement strand
GCTCCGGCCCATCGCCGCGCTTTGCGCTGTTCGCCGCGGCCTCGGCTGAAGCGGACCGAATCGCCAAACGATTTCCCGCGTTGCTGGAGCCCGCGCTCCGTCCGCCGCTGCAGCAGGATGGATCATGGCTGGCGCGACCCGACGGCTATGCCGCCTGCGCGGCAAAAGTCGGCGACGAAGCGGTGATCGAACGCTATCTGGCGGAGCAGGTTTGAGAGCTGGACTGTCGGTTACGTGCACCCGTCGACCAGCACCAGTTTGCTCGTCGTCGTCGCATGGCGCACCTTGAACAGGTGCTGGATTTCGCCGTCCGCCAAAAATGCTTCTGCGTTTTCGCGTGCTGGAAACTCGATGATGACCATGCGTTCGGGTTTCCAGTCGCCCTCGATCGTGGTGGGCTGAACCCCCTGAACGATGTATTGTCCCGCATGTTTTGCGATGAATGCGGGGATTTCCGCGATGTATTGTTTGAAACCGCCAAAATCATTCACCGACAAGTCCAGCACCAGATAGGCTTTCATCCTTGCCTCGCGAACCAGTGGTTGCAACTTTCGCAACTCATTGACCTGTGGTCAAAACGTCAAAATCACTCTGATGAACCACTGGCTGACGAACACTATGCCGGCCGCTGCATCACCATCATAGCCGGGCCGGCCATGCCGGCAATGCCCGCCCTCGCGGCAGGCCGGCCATCCCCGGTCGATGGCTCATCAGGATGCGGGCCGAGCAATCCGTAGCAACAACTAAAAAAGCGTCGTCCCGGCCAAGCGAGCAACGCGAGCGCTGCGCCGGAACCCATAACCACAGGCGGGTGGTGTCGGGCACGCTGGGGCCACCTCGTATGTCAGCGACAAAGCCCGACGTGACGAGGGACGCCCCAATTCAACCATCAGCGACCCAACGCGCCATTTGCACTGACCGCTGCGCGGCATAGAATCCAGCCGGCCTGCTCGCAACGGCATTCATCGGGGCGCGACGGAGATCGGCGCTGGCCGCCTCAAAGCTGACACCCGGATCTGGAAACCGAGGAGACACCGAGATGGCTACCGAGATGGCTGAAGCAGCCGCCCGCCAATATGTCACCCATCTGGACATCAAGTTCGATCCGCTGACATTGATCGACGTTTCTTCGCTGGCGACGGCGGTCACCGATCGATGGTACAACCAGACGCTCTGCAAGGTAAATGAGTCCGTTGTCCGCCTTGGCGTCATGCAGGGTGAATACCATTGGCACAAGCACGATCATGATGACGAGTTCTTCTTCGTCCTCAGCGGCCGTTTCATCATCGATCTCGAGGGGCACTCCATCGAGCTGCTTCCCAATCAGGGTTTCACTGTGCCCAGGGGAGTGTTGCATTGCACGCGTGCGCCCGAAAGGAGCGTGATCCTGATGGTCGAGACCGCCACGATCGTGCCCACTGGGGATGCCTGATCCGAACCGTTCGAACTGGTGGCTGTTGCGCCTGCCGCGCAGCGATGTCCGCTGCTGTGCCGGCGGCACGGTCGAGAGATGTCGACGGCTCCCGGAATGCCGGGCCATTGCGGCGCACCGGCGCCGACAGGGCGAGCCGCGCGAACCGGGCGACTGCCCCGCGCGCTAGCGCGGCTCGAGCGGATGTCCCAGCAGGCGATCGAATTCCCGCTTGCTGATCAGGTAGCACTCGCAGGCGTGTCTTTCGAGGCCGGCTCGATCCAGGATGGTGACGTGTCCGCGATTGTATTCGATGAATTTCCGATGCTTCAGCTTGGCGGCGACTTCGGTGACGCTGGTGCGACGAACACCCAGCATCATCCCCAGGAACTCCTGCGTGAGCAGAAACTGATCCGATTGCACGCGATCATGCGTCATCAGGAGCCAGCGGCAACAGCGCTGCTCGATGGAATGGAAGTGAGCGCATGCCGCCGATTGCGCCACCTGGTTGAAGAAGGCATGCGCGTAATGCAGCATGACGGTCCGCATTCCCGCGCCGACCTTCAATTCGTTGCGCAGGATGTCCGCCCGCAACCGCAAGCCGGAGCCGGGCACCTGAATATAGGCACTGGTGGTGGCGCGCCGGTCACCGAGAATGACGGGGAGACCGACCATGCCTTCATTGCCGACGGTGCCGACTTCAGCGGCCGAGCCGTTTTCCATCGTGTTGATCAGGGAGGCGACACCCTCGATCGGAAAATACACGAACGGGATATCCTCATTGGCTTCGTAGAGCGGCTGGCGATAGTCCAGCTTCACCGGTGCGAGATGCGCCCGAAGGCGATCGGAATCGTCCGTATCCAGGAGCTGCAACAGACGGTTGAGGTGCGATTGCCTGTCCATGGTGCGATCCTGTCGATTGGAACAGTTGAGCAGTCGAGTGATCACTGGATCGGACATCCGACCCCCGTGCCGCCGGGGATGCTTGAAGCTCCCGTGGACCACCTGAGACTCGACGTGGCCTGTCGTCTCGCGGACGGCCCTTTGAGAGGCCGGTACCGGACGGTCAATCGTTGTGCCATGTTTCACAATTGCGGCCAGGGGACAAGTGGCGAGCGAACCGGACGTCGAGCAGGCGCCGCGACGCGCGCGCCGACCGGCTGGCGCGGCAACCT
>NZ_JBAURI010001269.1:0-5532 GCF_049581145.1 Bradyrhizobium sp. | reverse complement strand
ATCGACAGCAGCCAATCCAGGTAGTTGCGCACGACCGTCGCCTCGGCGGACATCGGCGACATCTGGCGCAGCTTCTTCAGTTCATGCTGCGCCTTCTCGCGCGCTTCCTTGGAGAGCTTGGTCTTGGAGATCTTCTCCTCGATATCCGCGAGTTCGTCGCGGCCTTCCTCGTCACCCAGCTCTTTCTGGATCGCCTTCATCTGCTCGTTGAGGTAATATTCGCGCTGGGTCTTCTCCATCTGGCGCTTGACCCGCGAGCGGATGCGCTTTTCGACCTGCAGCACCGAAATCTCGCTCTCCATCAGGCCAAGCACCTTTTCCAGGCGCTGGGTAACCGACAGCGTCTCCAGGATGCCCTGGCGGTCGGCGATCTTCACGGCGAGATGCGAGGCAACGGTATCGCCGAGCTTGCCGAAGTCGGTGATCGCCTGAACCACGCCGACGACCTCGGCGGAGATCTTCTTGTTCAGCTTCACGTAGCTTTCGAAGTCGGAGACGACGGAGCGCGCCAAGGCTTCCGCCTCGACCGATTTGGCGTCGGTATCGGCGAGCGCGATCGCCGTCGCCTCATAATATTCCGAGCGATCGGTGTATTTCTGCACGCGGGCGCGCTCAAGCCCTTCCACCAGCACCTTCACGGTGCCGTCGGGCAATTTGAGCAGTTGCAGGACGCTGGCAAGCGTGCCGGTTTCGTAAATTGCGTCGGGTGCCGGATCGTCATCGGACGCGTTCTTCTGCGTCGCCAGCATGACGAGTGCGTCGTTCTTCATCACCTCTTCGAGCGCGCGGATCGATTTCTCACGACCCACGAACAGCGGCACGATGTTGTGCGGGAAGACGACGATGTCGCGCAACGGCAACACCGGGTAGGAATGGGTTTCGCCGTAGACAATGGTCGGCCGGGGTTTCGGAGTCGTCATGGCCTGTTCCTTTTGTTGTGCCCCCTTGCACGCAGCCCGCCGTTTCGCGCGACCGCCACAAGGTGCCGGTGTGATCCGAACTTTGCTTGAGCCTTAAGCCTAGCCCGGCTTTTCCGGATCGTAGTTGAGGCGAATCTAAAGAAGCAATTATTTTCGCCGACAGCATTAGGTGGCTATCGACCTGGGGGGAGTCAAGTGTTGGAAAACGCCCGCAATTTGCGGCTAAACGCGACGCTGGCTACGCAATCGGGGCCGCGGAAATCTGCTCCGCAGCCCTCTCAGTAAACGCCGCTCCGAAGGCCAGGCGAGCGCGATTTATGCGCTGGCGCTGCTTTCAACCGCGCGATCGGAACGATCCGCGTAGATGTAGAGCGGGCGCGCCGTGCCCTCGACCACTTCGCGCGAGATCACCACTTCCTCCACGCCTTCCAGGCCCGGGAGGTCGAACATGGTCTCGAGCAAGATGCTTTCGAGGATCGAACGCAGTCCGCGCGCGCCGGTCTTGCGCTCGATCGCCCTGCGGGCGACTGCGCCAAGAGCCTCGTCGGCGAAGGTGAGTTCGATGTTCTCCATTTCGAACAGGCGCTGATACTGCTTCACCAGCGCGTTCTTCGGATCGGTCAGAATCTTCTTCAGCGAGGCCTCGTCGAGATCTTCCAGCGTCGCGACCACCGGCAGGCGGCCGACGAACTCCGGGATCAAGCCGTATTTCAGGAGGTCTTCAGGCTCGACATGACGGAAGATCTCGCCGGTTCGGCGGTCTTCCGGCGCCAGCACCTGGGCGGCGAAACCGATCGAGGTCGAACGCCCGCGCGCCGAGATGATCTTTTCCAGGCCCGAGAACGCACCACCGCAGATGAAGAGAATGTTGGTGGTGTCGACCTGCAGAAACTCCTGCTGCGGATGCTTGCGGCCACCTTGCGGCGGCACCGAAGCGACCGTGCCTTCCATGATCTTCAACAGCGCCTGCTGCACGCCCTCACCCGACACGTCGCGGGTGATCGAGGGGTTGTCCGACTTGCGGCTGATCTTGTCGATCTCGTCGATATAGACGATGCCGCGCTGTGCGCGCTCGACATTGTAGTCGGCCGACTGCAGCAGCTTCAGGATGATGTTCTCGACGTCCTCGCCGACGTAGCCGGCCTCGGTCAAGGTCGTGGCGTCGGCCATCGTGAACGGCACGTCGAGAATCCGCGCCAGCGTTTGCGCCAGCAACGTCTTGCCCGACCCGGTCGGACCGATCAGCAGGATGTTCGACTTCGCGAGCTCGACGTCGTTGTGCTTGGTCTGATGATTGAGGCGCTTGTAGTGGTTGTGCACCGCAACCGAAAGCACCTTCTTGGCGTGGCTCTGGCCGATCACATAGTCGTCGAGGACCTTGCAGATTTCCTTCGGAGTCGGAATGCCGTCCCGTGACTTGACCAGCGAGGACTTGTTCTCCTCGCGGATGATGTCCATGCAGAGCTCAACGCACTCGTCACAGATGAAAACAGTTGGTCCTGCAATCAATTTGCGAACTTCATGCTGGCTCTTGCCACAGAACGAGCAATACAGCGTATTCTTGGAGTCGCTTGCGCCGACCTTACTCATTCTTGTCTCCGTCCGCCGTCCGACCTCATTTGCTCTACCGACCCATTCCGGTGCTCAACCGACTTGAGAACAAACAGATAGAGCAAATTCCGTACCAAAAAAGACCCTACGCCTGACATGCCGTGCGGATCACGGCTTTGTTGGAATCTCCCGCGACCACTTCCGATCACCTATAGCCAACCATGCTGACACCCGACTATCAAGAATTCACTAACCTGCCCCGCAACCGGCTCCGTGACAATACCGTGATTTGCGGCATTGGCACGAAGAAAAACTGGCGAAATCCCCCGGCGTTGCGCCTTTGCCACGCCACACCGCCAGCACGAAGCCGGAACATAGGCCAAAACGCCTCAAGAGCGGGGCAAACCGCCGGCCGACCGTAAAACTACGGAGCTTTCCCCATGGGAGCCGGATCCTCGGCCCGCTTCTCGATCACCTTGTCGACGATCCCGAAGTCGCGGGCCATCTCGGCCGTGAGGAATTTGTCGCGTTCCAACGCATCCTCGATCGCTTTGTAGGTCTGGCCCGTGTGCTTGACGTAGATCTCGTTGAGCCGCTTCTTCAGGTTCAGGATTTCCTGGGCGTGCAGCATGATGTCGGTCGCCTGACCCTGGAAGCCGCCGGACGGCTGATGCACCATGATGCGGGAGTTCGGCAGCGAGAAGCGCATGTCCTTATGACCGGCAGCCAGCAACAGCGAACCCATCGAGGCCGCCTGCCCCGTGCACAGCGTCGACACCGCGGGACGGATGAACTGCATGGTATCGTAGATCGCCAGCCCCGATGTCACCACGCCGCCCGGCGAGTTGATGTACATCGCGATTTCCTTCTTCGGATTGTCGGCTTCCAGGAACAGAAGCTGCGCGACGACGAGCGTCGACATGCCATCCTCGACGGGACCGGTCACGAAGATGATGCGCTCTTTCAAAAGGCGCGAGAAGATATCGTAGGCGCGTTCACCGCGGTTGGTCTGCTCGACGACCATCGGCACGAGGTTCATATAGGTTTCAACGGGATCGCGCATTAGTCACCCCAAGGGTTAATCTAGAGTGTTGGTCTAGAGGGTTGGTCTAGAAGGTCGGCAGGACGAACTTCTGCGCGAATTACCGGTCGCAGACGGACGCCCCGTGATGCAGGACTTCATCGACAGTCCCAACAGATATGGAGCATTTTCCCAGCGACAAGACCGGGCGAACGCCTCGTTGGTGGACCGGGTCGGCAGCGATTCGCAAGCGCCAGACAGCGGCCGCCAGCCCGCTTTCGCCGTTCACCATGAATGACTGCCTGATCGAATCAGGCAGGGCTCTTCTCCTCGTCTTCCCTGTACAGTTCTTCGCGAGTAACCTTCTTCTCGGTGACGTTGGCAAGTTCGAGAATGAAGTCGATCACCTTGTCCTCGAAGATCGGCGCCCGCAGCTGAGCCAGCGCATTGGCGTTGTTGCGGTAGTAGTCCCAGACTTCCTTCTCGCGTCCCGGCATCGAGCGCGCGCGCTCGATCACGGCGCGGCCGACCTCGTCGTCGGTCACCGTGATCTTGTTCTTTTCCCCGATCTCCGACAGCACGAGCCCGAGTCTCACTCGCCGGTCCGCGATGGTGCGGTATTCCTGCTGGGCCGCCTCTTCTGTGGTGTTCTCATCGGCAAAGGTCTTGCCGCTACTGTCCATCTCGGCCTTGATCGAGTTCCACATCAGGTTGAATTCGTCCTCGACCAGCGACGGCGGCGCCTCAAAGCGGTGGGTCTCGTCGAGACGATCGAGCAGCGCGCGCTTGACGCGCTGCCGGGTGGCACCGGCGTACTCCGCGGTCAGTCGCTCGCGGGCGGCCTGTTTCAACTTGTCGAGCGATTCGAGCCCAAGCGTCTTGGCAAACTCGTCGTTGATTTCGACCGGCTGCGGCGCCTCGACCGCGGTCGCGGTGGTCTCGAACTCGGCCGCCTGGCCGGCGAGCTTCTCGCTGGCATAATTCTTCGGGAACGACAGTTTCAGGGTACGGGTCTCGCCGGCTGCGATCCCGATCAGCTGGTCCTCAAAGCCGGGGATGAAGGTATTCGAACCGATGGTGACCTGGATGTTCTCGCCGGCGCCGCCCTCGAACGGCGTGCCGTCGATGGTGCCCTTGAAATTGATGGTGACGCGGTCGCCGGCTTCCGCCTTGGCACTTTCGTCGGCACCCTCGCCCTTTGCCGCGTAGCCGCGGCTCTGGTCGGCGATCCGCTTGATCGCCTCGTCGACATCGGTATCGGTGACCTCGGCGACCGGCTTTTCGACGGAAAAACTCTTGAAGTCGGCGAGCACAATCGATGGCACAACCTCGATCGACACGGTGTAGGTCAGATCCGACTTGCCGGCGAGGAGCTGCTCGACCTCTTTTTCTTCCGTCGGCATGGTGATCTTCGGTTCGGCCGCCAGCCGAAAGCCGCGTTCGGTGAAAATCTGCGTGTTGGCGTCGCGGACGGTCTGATCGATGGTCTCGGCCATCACCGAGCGGCCATAGACCTTCTTCAGATGGCTCACCGGCACCTTGCCCGGGCGAAAGCCATTGAGACGGACCTTGTCCTTCATATCCACCAGTCGGGCACCCGCCTTGGCATCGAGATCCGCTGCGGGAACGCTGATCTGGAATTCGTGCTTCAATCCCTGCGAGAGAGTTTCGGTGACCTGCATGGCGTCCAATCTTCTTTGCTTTCGTCCGGCCTAACGGCCGGCGCGTGATGTGTGTCTCTATTGGCGGCGCGTAGCCGAGAGGCCTTGCGCCGATGTTCGGCGGCCCCGATCTCCCATCAACGGGAAAACAAGGCCCTCCAGCAATCCCTAATGCAAACGCTGAGAGCGCTTGGTGCGGGCGGAGGGACTCGAACCCCCACAACTTTCGTCACTGGAACCTAAATCCAGCGCGTCTACCAGTTCCGCCACGCCCGCTTTGATAGCATCAAGTCCGGCCGCGATGCCGCGGGCGGCGGCTTATATCATGAGCCCGTCCGTCCGCAGCAAAAAAATGGCCCTTCGTCGGGCCGCGACAAGG
>NZ_JBAURI010001268.1:0-10458 GCF_049581145.1 Bradyrhizobium sp. | reverse complement strand
CGTTAGTTTTGCCGGAGGCACAGTTTTTCTATTCGAAAGGTGATCAGATGGGACAAGCCAAGCCGTTTCGCGCAACCGCGCTCATTGTCGAGGATGATCCGTCGCAGCGGGAGATGCTTTCTCTGCTTCTCGAACAGAGCGACTACGACGTCATCCAGTGCGAGAGCGCGGAAGCCGCCGAACTGGTGCTGGCGAAGAATGGCGGCTGCCTGTCCCTGATGATGACGGACGTCAATCTGGCCGGCGTGATGAGCGGCGTCGAGCTTGCTCATATCGCGAAAGCGCGCAATCCGGCGCTCGACGTGGTCGTCACCTCCGGTCGACCGCTGGCGCAGCCGCTGCCCGCTGGCGCAAAATTCTGGTCGAAGCCGTGGGCCGCGCTTGACGTGCTGCGCGAGGCGCAGATCGCCCACGTGGTCGCTGATGGCGGCCGCTGATCCGCTTTCGCGGATTTTCGCGCTTTGCTATGATGGGCGATGTCGCTCGCGTTCCTCCTGACCTCGCTCATCGTCGTCGTCTCGCCTGGTACAGGCGTGCTCTACACGCTGGCGGTGGCGCTGACGCGCGGCTCGCGGGCGAGCGTCGCGGCCGCGTTCGGCTGCACGCTCGGCATTATCCCCGCGATGCTGGCCGCCATGCTCGGGCTGGCCGCAGTGATGCACGCCAGCGCACTGGCGTTTGCGACGTTGAAATGGCTGGGCGTGGTCTATCTCCTGTACATGGCCTGGCAGTCGTTGCGCGAGACCGGGGCACTGTCGGTCGAGCCGCGGCTGTCGGCGCGTTCGAGCCGGCAGGTGATCGTGACCGGATTTCTGATCAACATCCTCAATCCGAAACTGTCGATCTTCTTTCTGGCGTTCCTGCCGCAGTTCGTCGCAGCCAGTGAAGTCCATCCCCTGACGCGGATGGTCGAGTTGAGCTCTGCGTTCATGGCAATGACGTTCATGGTGTTCATGTTCTACGGCCTGTTTGCAGCCGGCGTTCGCGACCGCGTCGTGACCAGGCCCCGGGTGATGACGTGGTTGCGCCGCGCCTTTGCCGGCGGGTTTGCGCTATTGGGCGTCAGGCTCGCGTTCGCGGAGCGGTGAGCCTCGGCTGGCGGTCTTGGCGGGAGATCGAGCGAAGGATGGATCAGAAGTGACTGCAGCAAAAAGGCGGGCAAGATGCCCGCCGTTTTTTTGATGATGTCCCGGACCGGGGTGCCCGGGCAGAACCAGCGCTCTACCCGGGCTTCAAAGGCTATTCGTCGAAGGTTACTTCTTCTTCGCCTTCTTGGCCTTTTTCGCCTTTTTCGCCTTCTTCGCTTTCTTAGCCATAGGATCCTCTCAGGGTTTAATGGATTGAAACGCGAGATACACGAGGCATGCTCGGCGGAGGGCCAGCCTCGCAAAATCCTCAGAACTAATCCCAGCAGATTCGCAGCGAACTGCCCCGCGCTGTCACGCCGCTGTCACTGCGTTATCCACAGCTGTTATGCGTTTCGACGCGGATTTCGAAAAAATCTTGCGCCGCCGATGCCGTGCATCGATCGCCGTGCCCACGAAGCGGCGCTCGCTTGCTAACAACGTGTGGCCGGAAATGAGCTGCGTTGGGGCCATCTCGCGGTCGCGACGTGGCGAAATTCGGAAAATCGGGGGTTAGCCGGCGCCGTCTTCATCAATTCAAAACCACAACGTCGTTTCCAGCAACGAGTTGAGAGTCCGTTAAGCGGCGTCGCCCCATGCTGTCCGTAGGACAACGGGGCGGTCGCAAGGATCATACGGACCGGCTCGAGAGCGATCCGAGAGGGGCAGAGGACATGCGCGTGATGGGGTCGCGATGCTGAGCGTTCCGACGTTGTTCACGGTGCTGGTGATCAATTTTCTCGCGGTAGGTCTGATCTGGGCCTATGTCGTGCGCAGCTATCCCAAGTTCGGCGCCGCGCGCTACTGGGCCTACAGCGCGCTGGCCCTGGCCGGCGGCGCGGGCCTTTCCATGCTGCGCGGCGCGATGGAGTCACGCCTGCCCTTGCTCGGCGGCGCCGGGTTGATGATCGTCGCGAGCTGCATCGCCGCCATGGGCGTCAGGCACTTCTACGGTCTGGATGTCTCCTGGCGCCGGACGGCGGCGATCACCGCGCTCACCCTGCTGGGGCTGGCCACCTTCCTGCTGGTCCGTGATGATATGCGAATGCGGATCGTAATCTATTCGCTGGGCCAATCGATCCCGATGGCCTCGATCCTGCCGCTGGTGCTGGGCCGGCGCGATGGCCGCGACAATCCCGGCGCGCGGCTCGCCGGCATCGTCGCGATCCTCATTCTCGCCATCCACGCCTTCCGCTCGGCATGCGCGGTGTTCCAGTTCGGTGGCGAGGTCTCCATGATCAGCTACAACGGCGTGCAGGCGGCGCTGATTCTGGGCTTGGTATTCCTGGGCATGGCGCTGAACTTCGGTTTCCTGCTGATGGCGATCGACCGGCTCCGCAACGAGGTCGCCGACCTGGCGCTGCTTGACGATCTGACCGGCGTCAGCAACCGGCGTCATCTACTGCAGCGCCTGACCGAGGAGTGCGCCCGCTCGGAACGCGGCGGCGAGCCGTTCGCGCTCCTGGTGATCGATCTCGACGGTTTCAAATCCATCAATGATACCTATGGCCATGCCGCGGGCGACGCCTGTCTGCAGCACTTCACCTTGATGGCACAGACGAGGCTCCGCCCCGGCGACCTGCTGGCGCGGACCGGCGGCGATGAATTCTGCATCGTGCTGCCGTCCTCGACGCTGCGTGAGGGCGCCATGATCGCGCGCCGGGTGCTCGATGTCTGCCGACAGGACGCCGAGGCCTGCGTCGGCGCGGATATTCCGATCGCGGTCTCGATCGGCGTGGCGCAATGGACGCCGGAGGTCGGCGGATTTCCCGATCGGCTGATTGCGGCGGCCGACCACGCGCTCTATGCCGCCAAGAAGGACGGCAAGAACCGCTACGCGGCCTATGATCCGTCGCCGCCGCTCGTGCCTGAACCCGAGCAGCGGCAGATCATGCCGGCACCGAGCTTGCGCCGACAGGCGTAACGGGTGATATCAGGCGGACCACGGGGCCCGTCCGATCATGATCTTCCGCCTGCTTGTGGCGGCATTCTGTGCCGTCGCGTCGTTGTCTCCGGCCGACGCGCAAACTCCCGAGCAAGGTTCCGATCTTGGCGCCATCGCCAAACGGTCGGGCACGCCCGATATCCCAGGCTTGAAGGTGGTCTGGCTCGCGCCCTGGGGCGATGTGGCCAAGGCCCATCCCTGGCGCAACATCATCGTGCACCAGACCGAGGGGCCGGCGGGCTCCGCGCGCGGCGGCGCGCTGGAGCAGGCGAAGAAGCCGGGCCGGCGCGGCGTCATGGTCTGGGTCGAAACCGACGGCACGGTGTACTGGGCCGTGCCGGAAACGCTCGTCACCCTGCACGGCGACGGCGCCAATCGCAACGACAACAAGTACATCGACAATCGCGCGACCTATCATCAGGTGGTTCGGGACAATTCGATCGGCGTGGAATTTGCCGGCAATTATCCCGACGTCACCCGCGGCGCCACCGACGCGCAAGTTTTGGCATGGCGAATCCTGGTCAAGGTCTTGCGTGCGCGCTACGGCATCGCGCTCGATCACGTCTATGCGCATGACTGGATCGATTACAAGGATGCGCGCTATTGCGAGGGTTGCGCGCTCGCAACCTTGGCCCGGGAGTGGGGGGAGCGGGGCGGTCGGTGAATTCGTCATTCCGGGGCGCGTTCAGTGCGGCCCTGGATCCCATGGCTGGCCCAGCGTTGCCGGGATGCGGCTCGAGGTTCAACACAATCTCGGCGCACTGTTCGCGGCAAATAGCGGGTGCAACAGGCAAGGCTCAGGACGGGGAGTTTGCAATGTCAGCATCGATCATCTGGCCGGTCGCAGCAGGCCTTCGCCAACTCTTTCGCGGCCAATTATTTCGGGGACAATTGTTTCGGAGCTGCGGCACCGCGGCCTTGCGCCTGCTGCCGGCCCTTGTGTTGTTGCTCTACGCGCCGGTGCTCCTCGCCGAGGAGCCGGCGGGCAAGCCGGTCCTGGAAACGAACAGCTTCTATCTGTCGTCGGCCGGTTTTCGCATCCAGGTCGCCAACGATCCGGCCGGACAAAAGGCGTTGCGCGCGCTGCCGGCCCACCGCTTCGTCACCAACGGGTCCGGCGACGAGTTGCATTATTTTTATGCCGAACCGCAGCATTGCGTCTGCATCTTTGTCGGCACCCAACAGGCCTATGACAGATACCGCAAGATCGTGAGCCGGCAACTGGAGCCCCGAGCTTCCGTGGCGCCTGATTACAAGACCCAGGCCGGGGTGCTGCTGGCCGGCCAGCCGTTGCGGCAGAGCACACGCGGCGATCCCACCACGCTGGCGGACTATCTCAGCACGCTTTACCCGCATTATTGAGGGGCGCGCGCGGCTGGAAGCCGCGGCAGCAGAGCCAACAAAAAAGCCGGCGTTGCCGCCGGCTTTTTCTCTCGTTGCAATCCGCCAATTCTCATCCGGCCTGACGCTTCGTCACGCGGACCGATCAATGCGCCGCTTCCAGCGCTTCCGCTTCCTGTCTCGCAATCGTGCCCTTGACCGCCGACTGCACCTTCTCGAAGGCGCGGACTTCGATCTGCCGGACGCGTTCGCGCGACACGCCGAACTCGGCTGCCAGGTCTTCCAGGGTCATCGGCTCATCCGCCAGACGCCGTGCCTCGAAGATACGGCGCTCCCTGGGATTGAGGACGCCGATCGCACCATTCAGCGCTTCGCGGCGATGATCGTACTCCTCGTGCTCGGCCATCAGGACTTCCTGGTTGGGCGAGTTGTCGACCAGCCAGTCCTGCCATTCGCCGGCTTCGCCGTCGTCGCGGATCGGCGCGTTGAGCGAGGCATCGCCGCCGAGCCGGCGGTTCATGTCGATGACGTCCTGATCCGTCACGCCAAGCCGTTTCGCGATCAGCTTGACCTGGTCGGGGTGCAGATCACCTTCGTCCAGGGCGGAAATCCTGCTCTTCGCCTTGCGCAGGTTGAAGAACAGCTTCTTCTGGTTGGCGGTGGTGCCCATCTTGACGAGCGACCAGGAACGCAGAATGTACTCTTGTATTGACGCCTTGATCCACCACATGGCGTAGGTGGCGAGACGAAACCCCTTGTCGGGCTCGAATCGCTTCACCGCCTGCATCAGGCCGACATTGCCTTCCGAGACGACCTCGGAAATCGGCAAGCCGTAGCCGCGATAGCCCATGGCGATCTTGGCCACGAGCCTGAGATGGCTGGTGACGAGTTTTTGTGCCGCGTCGCGATCGTCATGCTCGCGCCAACGCTTGGCGAGCATGTATTCCTGCTGGGGTTCCAGCATTGGGAACTTACGGATCTCGGCGAGGTATCTTGATAAACCCGATTCTCCGTTGAGAACCGGCAGTGTAGCTGTACGGGCCATTCAGCGCCCTCCAGTGGTTCAGGCCCCCGATAGCGGCGGGCCAGGCAGGCGGCCGCTGTGTTAAAGCCGGCCGGCCTGCGATGTTCCGCGTCGGACCTTTGACGCAGATGCAACATACACCAAAATGAGGGTCCTTTGGAAGGATCACCGCCGTCACGTCAGCGTGTGGCTGCCATAACCTGTTGGTATACCGAACGTTTTCTGAAGGGGCTGCGTCATAGCGCCGCTCGCAGGAATCGCTCCAGAAGAAGCAAATCCTCCGGCAGCGCTGATTGCCAGCGCAAAATCTCCCCAGTCGTGGGGTGCTCCAATACCAGGAGGTGGGCATGGAGCGCTTGCCGGCCGAGGGCGGTGAGTGCCGCCCGGGCCTGCGGGCCAAGATGGCTGGCCTTGGTCTTGAAGTGCGGGCCATAGACGGCGTCGCCCAGCAGCGGGTGGCCGATATGGGCCAGATGCACCCGGATCTGGTGCGTCCGCCCGGTTTCGAGCCGGCAGGCCAACAGCGAGGCGACCGGCTTGCCGTCCGATCCACTGAATGTCGCTTGAATCTCCCAGTGGGTGACGGCCTCGCGGCCGCCTTCGCGCACCGCCATCTTCTCCCTGGCGTGGGGGTGGCGATCGAGCGGCGCGTCGACCGTGCCGCGCTGCCGGTTCGGCACGCCCCAGACAAGGGCGAGATAGCCACGCTCCATTGCGCCGCCGCTGCGGCCGTGTTCGGCGAATTGCGCGGTGAGCGACTGATGCGCGCGGTCGTTCTTGGCCGCGACCAGGAGCCCCGAAGTGTCCTTGTCCAGCCGGTGCACGATGCCGGGGCGGCGGACGCCGCCGACGCCGGACAGGCTCGTCCCGCAATGGGCGATCAGCGCGTTCACCAGCGTGCCGGCCGGGTGTCCCGCGGCCGGGTGCACCACGAGGCCCGGGGGCTTGTCGATGACGATGATGTCGCCGTCCTCGTAGATCACCTGAAGCGTGATAGCCTCGCCCTCGGGCTCGGCGGGCACGGCTTCGGGCGGCTCGATTGTGATCGTCTGGCCAGCTGCGACATGATAAGCGGGGTCGCGGACGGCTGCGCCTCCAACTGAAACCACCCCCGCCAGGATCAGCGATTTCAGCCGCGAGCGCGACAGGTCCGGAAGCCGCGCCGCGAGCACGCGGTCGAGCCGCACGGAGCCTTCGTCGCCGGAGACGGTGACCTCTAAAACCGTTATTTGGGACCTCCCGGCTTGACTCTGAGACGAGCCTATTTGAGACGAGCCTTGCATGACCGAAACCGCACTCCCTCAACCGAGCCCCGAGCAGGCCGTGCTGTTTGCGCGGGTGCGGCGGATGATGCTGATGGCGGGCCTGACCACGGCAGTGGCCATCGCGGCCGTCCTGATCGCCATCGGCTACCGCCTTTTCCGCGCCGAGGGAAGCGCGGCCAGCAGCGATGTCACCGCCGTTCTGCCCAAGGGCGCTCGCATTGTTTCGACCGGCGTGGCCCAGGACCAACTGGTGGTGACGCTGGACATAGGCGGGATGACCGAAATCTACACTTTCGATGCGCGCACCAAAAAACCGACGGGATCGCTGAAGTTTGTGAATGAGCCGTAGGGACGGCGGCCTCAGGAACGCGGCTCGCTTCAGCCGGTATTGCCGGTCCCGACAAGCTCTGATCCTTGAGGCCGCCTTGGGGCACTTTCGGGCTGGGTTGGGAATGGGGCCACTTGATCGTATCGTCATCGCTGTTGGTTCGGCCCTTCAACGGGCTGCCTGCGCAGGAACTTCGGCGCTCGAATCGCAGTCGAAGCAAAGGGACGCCAGACTGGCGCGGATTTATTTTTCGCGCGAGAAGGCGATTGTCGGCACCACGGGCGGAACGGCGGTCTCGGCCGAAATCAAGGTCGACGGAAGAAACGTCGGATCGGTCAGCAACGGTTCCTGTTTCTTCATCGATCGTTCGCCGGGCCTCTATAGACTGTCGGTCGGGAACGCACTGTCGATCGCATTCGAGGCCGAGCTTCGGGTCGAGGGCGGCCAAAACGACTATCTGGGCATTGGTTCCCCGGAGACAGGGGCTGCCGGCAGGGACTTCGCCGATGTCGCTCTTGCGGGTGGCAGCGGAACAGATGAAGAGCCAATCCCACTGTCGAACGCGCTTTCGGGGGCCGCCTTTTTCCGCCTCGATCCTTCAACCGGTGCTGCCACGATCGCAGAATTAAAAGACCCTGAGCGCTGATAAAGTGTGGAGGCCGATTAAGCCTCCGGAACGGGCCCGGGCTTCAGCCAGCTTGCAGCCGACGGAATTCAAGGCTATTCCCTATTGCTGTATGCTCCCTTCGTCTAGCGGTTAGGACGCGGCCCTCTCAAGGCTGAAACAGGGGTTCGATTCCCCTAGGGAGCGCCAACGTGGCTGGCCAAGCTACTGACCGATTTGCGGAAAATGGTCAATCTGTAAAGTTTCGGATGCCTAACGGGCCGTTTCCTTGACACTTCCGGCCGCTGCCCGCTACTCCGGAACCATGCCGAAACGCCTTCCCGCCTACGTCCAGGGCTTCACCGACGATTGCGGCAAACCCCGCCACTACCTTCGCAAGCGGGGGCTGCCGCGCGTCGCGCTCCCAGGCTTGCCGTGGAGCGCCGAGTTCATGCAGGCTTACGCCTCTGCGCTGGCAGGCGAACGGGTCGAGCGGCCGAAGCCACCGCCGGTCGAGCGCGTTCCGGCCGGGTCGTTTGCAGCGCTGATCAAGCACTACAAGCGCGTCCGCTTCGCCGAACTCGGCGAGGTCACAAGGTCGAACTATGAGCGACTGTTCGGCCGCCTGGAGGCGGATTACGGATCGCTACCCGTCGCGAAGATCAGCGAGCAGCACATTCAGGCTATCGTCGACAAGCGCACAGCCGAGGGCGGGATCGAGGCTGGCAATAGCACGCGCCGTTGCTTCAGGCTCCTGATGTCCTTTGCAAAGGACTACAAGTATCGGCGCGACAACCCGGCCGCTGAGATCAGGAAGAAGAAAGCGCCGAAGGGCACGACCGGGTGGGACACGTTGTCCGAGGACAACATCGCACGCTACTTCGCGAAGTGGCCGCTCGGCTCGCGCCAGCACCTCGCAATGACGGTGCTGCTCTACACGGGCCAACGACGCGGCGATGTGGTGAGGCTTGGCCCCCACAATATCATTGGGGGCGCGTTCGATCTCGACAACGCTGCCGACCTGTCAATATCGCTGACGCAGCGCAAGACGGCACAGAGCCTCGTCATCCCACTCGCGCCGCCGCTCGTCGAGGCGCTGAAGGCCTGCAAGATCACAGCCGCATCGCCTGCATTCATTCTGACGCCATACGGTCAGCCCTACAGTGACAAGTCGTTCACGGGGAAATTCAGCGAGTGGGGCAAAGACGCGGGCATCAAAACGCAGTGCTCGCCGCATACGCTGCGATATGCCGCCGCTCGACGGTTGGCTGAATTGGGCTGCTCTCTGAAGGTGATCGCCGCTGTGACGGGACACCAAAGCCTAAAGGAACTGGAGCGCTACACGCGTGCAGCCGAACAGCGGCTATTAGCTCAGCAGGCTATTGCCGCGTTAGAACACGGTCCCACGGGTTAGCGTCTTCGGCGTCGCCGCTGAGCGCGTCAAAGGCGACATCGAGTTTGCGAAGGTCCCATAGCACGACGCCGCCGCGCCTGATCGGTTCGGGAAGCGCGCCGTCTTCCACCCACCTGTCAAATGTGGACGGCGAGATACCGACATAGTGCGCAGCTTCGAGACGGCGCAAACCACGACGAGGCTGCGAGGTCGAGCGGCTGACAGCCGACGAGCCTTTCAGTTCTGCATGTTCGTATTGCGCCGTCATTCATCCCGCCTCTTGATCTCGGCGTGACGTTAGGGCGGTTCAGTCAAATTCGGCAAGCAAACGAAGCCCGTGGGCGTGATTCAGGGCAATCTCACCGGGGGAACCCAGTAATTCCTCAATATCAATACCAGCTTTCAGGCTCAGCCATGGAGCGCTATCGTCGTCGAGCTCGCGACCAGCCAGGGCTACCAATCACGTTACGAATAGCTCATCGGCTACGTAGTTCACGAATCTGAGTGCTTGCCGTGACTTCTTTATCACCTCATCCGACGTGTCAGACAAAGTGTAAGCTAGCATGTTTCGATGAACGATGAGGTTTCTTTGCGAGCCCAAAAACATGAACGAAGTGACAGCGTTGACCAACTCTGGATCATCGCGGAGACGAGCTGCCGCTTTCAACTTAATCGGTTCACCAAACAAGCGGAAAAACCTCGTCGCCGAACTTTGCTTCCACTCAAACCACGTATGATACTTTTGTTCGATCGCGCCAATTTTGCAGAACTCGATAACTGTTTCGCTGTTCGCATTTGTCTGGATGTGGTCGATGACGACCTGCGTCAAGAAATCTTCAAAGAAACTCGCCGTCGCGATGATTAGCGTCTTTGCCAGTGTACCTTCGATCCCACTTGCCAGGGAGATTTCGTTATTCGCAACGAGGTACTTCAACGCCTCCTTCTGTGAGGCGTAGTAAGCCGTTGCCAGCTTCGCTCATGTCGTCGTCGCTCATGTCGAACTCCTTTCTGATAGTTGATAACTCGCGGGACCACGCAATCAGCCGCCGGTTCTTCAGCGCGACGTGCAGCGTCCCGATTGTATCGGGATCAGCGTTCCAACCGTCAGCGTCCTCGTCGAGGTAATCGTTTGATTTGGTAACGTATTTAGTAACCTCCGAGACCCTCTTCGTCCGCCTCACATCACAGATCGGGGCGTAGTCCAGCCCACGGCATTCTCGCCACATGCGCACCCATTCCGCCTGGGGCACGTACAGATCATGCGCTTTTGAGAAGTAGTTCGGATCGACGAGCAGCAAAATATGCATGTGGGTAAGCGTGATCACGCATTTTGATGGTGCTTCGTCCGAGCTGTTTGATGGTTGGTTGGAGCGCGGATGGCGGCCCCGACGCGCTCAAGCGCGCCATCGTGCTCGCGACCGTCAAGGACGCTAC
>NZ_JBAURI010001267.1:0-1785 GCF_049581145.1 Bradyrhizobium sp. | reverse complement strand
GGGTCCCACTTCGGCTCTGACTCAAACTCGGTGCAGATCGGCGGTCGTTTCATGTGGGTACGACCAGGCGTGCGCGGAGAAGATCCAGCCCTGCGCGGCCGTACATTTGCCGCTTTACCAATTTGAGTTTGGTAATCTGACCTTCGGTCTGTCCGTTCGACCATGGCTCGGTTATGGCTGCCCTGACCGCCGCAAGGTCGCGTGTGATCCCTTTAGCGAACGAGGCAAGTAAGCTGCCACCGGTGTCGACGAGCCAAGATGTCAGCGCCTCGGCATCGCGGGTCCGTAGTATCTGATGAAACCGTTCTACCAAGTTTCGTGCCGCGGCGAGTGCAGGTACGCCGGTCTCAACGGCGGCAATGGTGATGGCGTCGGCCTTCGATAACTGTTCGCGGCGCATCGTCAGCATCCGGCTGAGCTGCCGTGCCGGCGGTGGAACGCGTGTCAGTGCGAGGTCGGTCTTCTCGCTGCGCCGGCGCCGCGTGGCCCATTCCGCCACGACCCGAACACTACCGCAAAAACCCTCGGCACGCAGACGTCGCCATAGCTCGGCGCCATTCCGGCAGCCCGCGCTCCAATCAGAATCGAGCTTGGCGAAGTAGGGCTCCAGCATGCGCTCTCGTGATCGGAACACGTCACCGTCGCCGCCGCGCAGCACGCTACGGACCAACTTGCGGCTCCGGCCTGTCTGACGGGTGATCGCCTTGATGGAATTCCCTGCATCCGCAAGCCGCGTGATGACCCGGCTGTCGTCCTGGCGCCGCAGAAAGCCGTCGTATTGCAGGCGTTCGGCACAGGTTAGCAGCGCCGGGTTGATCGTGGTGGATGCCAGGGTTCGTCGAATGGAGCGCATCGACTGCCGCACGGCATTCAGGAACGCGGCGCTGGCATTTTCCATGAGATGCCAGCGGTCTGCGACCTGCATGGCTTGTGGCGCTGCCCTACTCGCGGCATGGCCGTATCCGGCACCCCGATCGCGCGAAACCACGGTAATGCCAGGGTGAGCCGCCAGCCAGGTCTCGACCGTTGCGGTTTCTCGGTCTGGCAGCAGGTCGATGATTCGGCGCTGTTCAAGGTCACACAGCAGCGTGCCGTAGCGTTGACCGCGCTTCCAGGCGAAATCGTCGATGCCGAGGACGCGGACACCGGTTTCCGTGGGCATCGCACGTCGCCGCACGACGCGCAGCAGCGTGTCCCTGCTGACCGGCAGCATCAGTCGCCGGGCAAGACGGGCAGCAGGGCGGCCGCCCAAGGTAACTCCAAGATGATGAACGATGCCCTCAAGCCGGGATGTGCGCCGAGCTCCTCTGGGCGCGACATTTTCGGCCAATGGTTCGCCGAAGATCTGTCGCGGGCACTCGGCGTTGCCGCATCGGAACCGGCGAACCTGAACGCGCAAGTGCACAGCATGGCCGTGCGACGGCAGGTCCCGTAAGCGTCGCTCATATCGGCTATGGATGCGCGTGGAAGCCAGACCGCAATCAGGACAGGCCGCGTCAGCCGCGCTCGGATGCGCTGTGATCAACATTCGATCGGCCTCCAGGGCGATCCCATCAATTACCAGCCCAGCCGGTGAAATCCGCTGAAACGATGTGCGGCGCATCCAAGTTCTCCTCCGATCAGGATGGCGAACTCTACCGTGCCTGCACCGAGTTTGAGTCAGAGCCCCAATTGCGTGCCGTTTGACAATCAAAGACCGATTAGAAGATCGTCAAAACGAGTCAGATCATCAACGGCCAATTTCGGTCACGCCATCGCGATTGCCGCGTTGGCATCAAATTTGGT
>NZ_JBAURI010001266.1:0-11915 GCF_049581145.1 Bradyrhizobium sp. | reverse complement strand
GCGCCCGCTGGTGCAGGCCGCCTTGACGCGCGTCGGCAGCCCCGCAGCGCCGGCGCCCTCGAACGAGGTGATGGCCGCGGCAAAGGACATGAGCGAGGCCGACCGCGGCACGATGATCCGCGGCATGGTCGACCGGCTGGCGAGCCGATTGAAACAAAACGGCGACGACGTCGAGGGCTGGCTGCGGCTGGTCAAGGCCTATACGGTGATGGGCGATCGCGACAAGGCCAGGAATGCCGCCTCCGACGCGCGGCAGGCTGTCGGCAACGATGCCGAACATCTGCGCCAGCTCAATGACGGCCTGAAGACTTTCGGCCTGGATGGCTAGATCATGATTCGGAAAAATGGGCAGCGGGTTTCCCTCGCGACAAACCCGGAACGCGTTTGCGCGGGAAGATCGTGCTCGATGTGAACGGCGCGCAATGATGCTGGAAGACGTCAAGCCGTGTTTCGGGTCACATCTGCGCGAGAGGCGGATGATTTCCGCAAGCGCCTTGTACTTTTCGGATTACATCGTGCGCAACGGGCGAGAAAACAACAGCCAAGGAAAGCGGGACTTCGGATGACGCGCAAGCAACGGCGGTTGACGATGATCGGATGCTCGCTCGCGGTGCTCGGACTTGCCGCGGGGCTCGTGCTCTATTCGCTGCGCGACTCGATCGTGTTCTTTTCGACGCCGAGCATGGTGACCGAGCAGCATATCGCGCCGGGCCGGCGGTTCCGGCTGGGTGGGCTGGTGCAGCCGGGATCGCTGAAGCGGGGCGACAACCTGGCAGTCAGCTTCGAGGTTGCCGACGGCAGTGCGAAGCTGCCGGTCGTGTACAAGGGACTGCTTCCCGACCTGTTTCGCGAGGGACAGGGCGTCGTCGCCGAAGGCGCGCTCGACGCATCTGGTGTGTTCAAGGCCGATACCGTGCTTGCCAAGCACGACGAGAAGTACATGCCCAAGGAGGTCGCCGATGCCCTGAAGAAGCAGGGGCATTGGAAGGATGATTACGACAACAAGCCCGCGACCGGTGCCCGGGTGACGCAGAATGCCGCGCCCGCCGGGCAGGGGGTGACGCAGTGATCGCCGAATCCGGACATTACGCACTGGTGCTGGCGCTCGCGCTGGCGTTGATCCAGTCAACGGTGCCGCTGCTCGGCGCAAGCTTGCGCGATCCGGCGTTGATGAATGTCGCGCGCTCGACCGCGCTCGCTCAATTGCTGTTCGCGTTGTTTTCGTTCGCGGCGCTGGTGACGTTGCATGTCAGCTCGGATTTTTCCGTCGCCAACGTCTACGAGAACTCGCATTCATTGAAGCCGCTGCTCTACAAGATCACCGGCGTCTGGGGCAATCACGAAGGCTCGATGCTGCTCTGGGTGTCGATCCTGGCATTGTTCGGCGGCCTGGTCGCCGCCTTCGGCAACAATTTGCCGCTGTCGCTGCGCGCGCGCGTGCTGGCGGTGCAGGCCTGGATCGCCAGCGCCTTCTATCTTTTCATCCTGATCACCTCGAATCCGTTCCTGCGTCTGGCCAATCCCCCGATCGAGGGCCGCGACCTCAATCCGGTGCTGCAGGACATCGGGCTCGCCGTGCATCCGCCGATGCTCTATCTCGGCTATGTCGGGTTCTCGATCTCGTTTTCCTTCGCCATCGCCGCATTGCTCGAGGGCCGGATCGACGCGGCGTGGGCGCGCTGGGTACGGCCCTGGACGCTGATGGCGTGGATTTTCCTGACGCTCGGCATCGCGATGGGTTCGTACTGGGCCTACTACGAGCTCGGCTGGGGCGGCTGGTGGTTCTGGGATCCGGTCGAGAACGCGTCCCTGATGCCGTGGCTTGCCGGCACCGCGCTCTTGCATTCGGCGCTGGTGATGGAGAAGCGTGACGCGCTGAAGGTCTGGACCATCCTGCTGTCGATCCTGACCTTCTCGCTGTCGCTGCTCGGCACCTTCCTGGTCCGCTCCGGGGTGCTGACCTCGGTGCACGCCTTTGCCACCGATCCGACGCGCGGCGTGTTCATCTTGCTGATCCTGTTCGTGTTCATCGGCGGCAGCCTGGCGATGTTCGCGTGGCGGGCGGCGGCGCTGAAACAAGGGGGGCTGTTCGCGCCGATCTCGCGCGAAGGCGCGCTGGTGCTCAACAACCTGTTTCTCACCACGGCCTGCGCGACCGTCTTCATCGGGACGCTTTATCCTTTGGCGCTGGAAGTGCTCACCGGCGCCAAGATTTCGGTCGGCGCGCCGTTTTTCAACCTGACCTTTGCGCCGCTGTTCGTAGTCCTGATGGTCGCGGTCCCATTTGGGCCGATGCTGGCGTGGAAGCGGGGCGATCTGCTCGGGGCGTCGCAACGCCTGATGGCCGCCGGTGTCGCGGCCCTGGTCGGCGTTGCCATCGCCTGGGCCTGGGCGCGTGGTGGCAGCGCGCTGGCTCCCCTTGCGATCGGACTGGGGATTTTCGTGATCGCCGGCGCGGTGACCGATCTTGTCGAGCGTATCGGATTGGTCCGCAACCCCCTCGGGATCGCGCTGCGGCGCGCGCGCGGATTGCCGCGCTCGGCGTGGGGGACCGCATTCGCCCATGCCGGCGTCGGTGTCGCCCTGATCGGAATCGTCTGCGAAACCACCTGGAATACTGAATATATCGCGACCATGAAGGACGGCGACGCCACCACCATCGCCGGCTATCAATTGCGGCTGGAAGGCCTGTTCCAGCAGCAGGGTCCGAATTACCAGGAAAGGGTGGCTGCGTTCACGGTCAGTGAAGACGGCCAGCGCATCGCCGTGATGAAGCCCTCCAAGCGCAATTTCACCACCCGCGGGGGCGCGTCGACGACGGAAGCGGCATTGCTGACACGCGGCGCGAGCCAGCTCTACATCTCGCTTGGCGAGCCGACCGCCGATGGCGGCATAGGGGTCAGGATCTATCACAAGCCGCTGGTGCTCCTGATCTGGTTCGGGCCGGTGTTGATGGCATTCGGCGGCATGCTGTCCTTGTCCGACCGGCGCCTGCGCGTCGGCGCACCGAAGCCTGCCAAAGCCCTGCGCGGATGGCAGCCAGCGGAGTAGACCATGCAGCGGTTCCTACAGCCGATTCTCGCGGCCCTCTTCGTTGTCGTGGTCATGGCATTTTCGCCCGCGCGCGCCGTGCTGCCGGACGAAATGATGGCCGATCCCGCCAAGGAGGCGCGGGCGCGGGATCTGTCGCGCGAACTGCGCTGCATGGTGTGCCAGAACCAGTCGATCGACGATTCGGAGGCGCCGCTGGCGCGGGATCTCAGGCTGCTGGTGCGCGAGCGCATCGCGGCCGGGGACAGCAACGCGCAGGTGATCGACTTCCTGGTGGCGCGCTACGGCGAATTCGTCCTGCTGAAGCCGCGCTTCGAACGCCAGACGCTCTTGCTCTGGCTGGTGCCGCCTTTGCTGCTGGTCGGGGGTGGACTGGCGTTATGGTTGCATTCCAGGCGTCGCCCGACCCGCGATGCCGCGACGGCGCCGGCGCTGACGGCGGATGAGCAGGCCCGGCTGGCGGCCCTCATGGCGGCGGATGCGCCGCCCGAGAAGACGTGAGACCGCCAGATCCAACTCGCTTCCACGTGATATTGCGGAGCTGGCCGGCCCGAAAAACACATGGCCAGCAAGGCGCTTGCGCGTATTTTTTACCTTTATCTGAAAATTTGGCGTGGGCAGTTCCGCCAATCGTCCTTCCGCCTGGGCCAGCCAATGTTCTCCAACAGCAATCTGACGATCCGCTTCCTGGTGGGAGGCGTCGTTGCGGCGCTCCTGGTCCTGCTGACGATCGGCGGAGGCATCGGATTCATCGCGGTGCTCTACCTGAACAACCAGATCACGGGGCTTTCCGCCGTATTCGACGCGCTGAGCGGCCCGGGCCACGACCATGCGGTCCTGATCTACCAGCAGGCCCAGGCCGCCTTCTTCTATTTCCTGGTGGCCTGCGCCGTGATCGCGGTGATCGCCACCGCCGTCTGCCTGATGACTTACTGCGCCGTTCAAAACGGCATCCTGCGGCCGCTCGCCGGCATGGTGCGCGCCATGCGCGAGGTCGCCGACCAGAAGTACCAGACCGCGATCCCGGGATTGGGGAGGAGCAACGAAATCGGCCTGCTCGCCGGCGCGCTCGAAGTGTTCAAGACCAACGGCATCGAGCGCCAACGCCTGACCGAGCACGAGTTGCAGCACGCGCAACGTCAGAGTGATCGGTCCCGGTTTCTCGACGGCAAGATCCAGGATTTCAACGCGCTGGTCGCCAACGTCGTCGGCAGCGTGGCGTCATCGGCGGTCAAGCTGAAGAGCAACGCCGAAACCCTGTCGAAGGTCGCCAACGACACCTCCAGCAAGGCCAACGCGGTCGCAAGCGCGGCCAGTCAGGCCTCGAGCAGCGTCCAAACGGTTGCCGGTTCGGCCGAGGAGATGACCACCTCGATCGGCACCATCAGCCGCCGGGTCACCGATGCCACCCAGCGCGCCGAAGGGGCCGCCACGCAGGCAGGCAAGAGCCGCGACACCATCCACACGCTCTCGGCGGCGGCCGAGAAGATCGGTGCCGTGGTGGAACTGGTGCAGGCGATCGCGTCCCAGACCAACCTGCTGGCGCTCAACGCCACCATCGAGGCGGCGCGGGCAGGGGAGGCCGGCAAGGGATTCGCGGTGGTCGCTTCCGAGGTCAAGAGCCTGGCCCACCAGACCAGCAAAGCCACCGAGGAAATCTCGGCCCATGTCGCGAGCATCCAGAGCATCACGGCGCAGACGCGGGGTTCGATCGACGCGATCTCGACCACGCTGTCGGAAATCAACGCGATCATGTCCGGCATCGAAGTCGATACCGCCCAGCAGCGCAACGCCACCCAGGACATTTCCAGAAGTGTCCAGGACGCGGCGCGCGGTACGCTGGACGTCTCCAATCACATTGCCCAGATCACTTCGACATCTGCTGAAACCGGGCGGATGGCGAGCGAGGCGCGCGACGCCGCCGGCGAACTCTCGCGGCAGGCCGAAACGCTGAAGCGCGAGGTCGATACCTTCATCCTCAGCGTCAAGGCCAGCTGACCGAGGCGACGATTAGAGCCCGGCAGGGATCGGCGCAAACATTGAAAGCTGGCCCCTGCGATAAACTGCCGCAGCGGTTTTCGCTTTCATTACAGAAGTTTAACTCCCCAGCCAGCGCGCCGTAAGGCGGCGCCCCCCATCTTCAGGAGCGAAGGGTGCGGCCTCGCATCATGGATTTTCAGGCCCTGGAGAACGCTTTATGACTGACCGCCCGACCGATCTCTCATCTCTACCATCATACCGGGAGCCGCGACGTGCGCTGTTCTCCGCACGCAAATTCGCGTTGATGGCTTCGGTCGCCGCCGGCCTTGGGGTGGCGGTCTACGGATTCGGTCCATCCGGGCCGAGCGATCTGTTCTCGAGCCCGGCACAGGCGCAGGTCAACAACGAGGTCAGCAAGGTCGCGCAGCCCGTTGGTTTTGCCGACATCGTCGAGCGCGTGAAGCCGTCGGTCATTTCGGTCAAGGTCAACATCAACGAGAAGGTTGCCAAGGACGACGGCGACGACAACGACTCGCCGTTCCCGCCGGGCTCGCCAATGGAGCGCTTCTTCCGTCGCTTCGGCGGACCCGATGGGCTTCCCCCGGGTATGCGCGGCGGCCGACGCATGATCACCGGCCAGGGCTCCGGCTTCTTCATTTCGGCCGATGGCTATGCCGTGACCAACAATCACGTGGTTGATGGCGCGAGCAAGGTCGAGGTCACGACCGACGACGGCAAGACCTATAGCGCCAAGGTGATCGGTACCGATGCGCGCACCGATCTTGCTTTGATCAAGATCGATGGCGGCTCGAACTTCCCGTTTGCCAAACTCGCGGACGGCAAGCCGCGGATCGGCGACTGGGTGCTCGCGGTCGGCAACCCCTTCGGACTCGGCGGCACGGTGACCGCCGGCATCGTCTCGGCGATGGGCCGCGACATCGGCAACGGTCCGTATGACGATTTCATCCAGATCGACGCGCCCGTGAACAAGGGCAATTCGGGCGGTCCGGCCTTCAACACGGCTGGCGACGTCGTCGGTGTCAACACCGCGATCTACTCGCCCTCCGGCGGCAGCGTCGGCATCGCGTTCTCGATTCCGGCCTCGACGGTCAAGAACGTCATCGCCCAGCTCAAGGACAAGGGCTCGGTCAGCCGCGGCTGGATCGGCGTCCAGATTCAGCCGGTGACCCCCGACATCGCCGACAGTCTCGGCCTGAAGAAGGCGGAAGGCGCGCTGGTGGCCGAACCCCAGGCCAATGGTCCGGCGGCCAAGGCCGGCATCGAATCCGGCGATGTCATCACCGCGGTGAACGGCGAGACGGTCAAGGATGCCCGTGAGCTCGCCCGCACCATCGGCGGCATCGCGCCCGGCAATTCGGTCAAGCTCGACGTGCTGCACAAGGGCAAGGACGAGGTCATCAACCTCACGCTCGGCGAGTTGCCGAATACGGTCGAGGCGAAGGCCGACACCGACAACGGCGACGACAATGGCGGCGTCACCCGTGGCACCGACGTGCCGAAGCTTGGCCTGACCGTTGCGCCCGCCAACAGCGTGGCCGGCGCCGGCAAGGAAGGCGTCGTCGTCACCGATGTCGATCCGAAGAGTGCGGCGGCCGAGCGCGGCTTCAA
Source organism: Bradyrhizobium sp. (assembly GCF_049581145.1). GTDB lineage: Bacteria > Pseudomonadota > Alphaproteobacteria > Rhizobiales > Xanthobacteraceae > Bradyrhizobium. The sequence goes on along the minus strand of NZ_JBAURI010001266.1, from coordinate 5,255 downwards.
GGAAGGCGATGTGATCCTCGAGGTCGCGGGCAAGAGCGTGGCCAACGTTGGTGACGTGCGCGAGGCGATCAAGGCCGCGGCCGCAGACAACAAGAACAGCGTTCTGATGCGCGTGAAGAGCGGCGGACAGTCGCGCTTCGTCGCGGTGCCGCTGGCCAAAGGGTAAAGCATGATCCGGAAAAGTGGATACCGGTTATCCGAAGAGATCATGCTCAACTGAAGAGGTTTTACGAGATGGAGGGTGTCGCCGGCATCAGTCGCCCCCGCCGACGGCTCTTTCCGGGGAGCGGGCCAAAAGTCCGCTCCCTCCTGCTTCCTTCCGGTGGAAATCGCCCCCCTCCGTCGGAAGGGTCCAAGGGCGGTGAAGTTCCCCCCAGCTTCACCGCCCACTTGTTTCGATCAGCCTGCTGGCCTTTGGTCGCCTTGCATGGAAAAGCCGACCGCGCCATGTTGAAGGAAAGTCGACCCACTTGACTGCGACCGCCCCCCAAATGCGCCTGTTGATCATCGAAGACGACCGCGAGTCCGCCGACTATCTGGTCAAGGCGTTCCGCGAGGTCGGTCATGTAGCCGATCTCTCCGGCGATGGCGAGGAAGGCCTGGCCTTGGCCGATAGCGGCGACTATGACGTGCTGGTGGTCGACCGCATGCTGCCGAAGCGCGACGGCCTGTCGCTGATCGGCGCGCTGCGCGACAAGGGCAATCGGACTCCGGTCCTGATTCTCTCGGCGCTCGGGCAGGTGGACGACCGCATCAAGGGCCTGCGCGCCGGCGGCGACGATTACCTGCCAAAGCCCTATTCCTTCGCCGAACTGCTGGCGCGGGTCGAGGTGCTGGCGCGTCGCAATGTCGGCGGCGGTCCCTCCGAGGAGACCACCTATCGCGTCGGCGATCTCGAACTCGACCGGCTGTCGCATCGGGTGGCGCGCGGCAAGGACGAATTGACGCTGCAGCCGCGCGAGTTCCGGCTGCTGGAATATCTGATGAAACATGCCGGACAGGTCGTCACGCGGACCATGCTGCTCGAAAACGTCTGGGACTATCATTTCGATCCTCAGACCAACGTCATCGATGTGCATATCTCGCGGCTGCGCTCCAAGATTGACAAGGGCTTCGAAAGGCCGTTGCTTCATACCATCCGCGGCGCAGGGTACATGATACGTGACGGCATTCGGTAAACTGATCCGGACCACGGCGTTCCGCCTGACGCTGGTGTACCTGTTTCTGTTTGCGCTGTTTGCGGCCTCCCTGCTCGGCTATTTCGCCTGGAATACGCGCCGGCTGATCACTGAACAGATTACCAGCACGGTGACTGCGGAAACCGGCGAGGTCAGCGACATCTTTGGCCATCGCGGCCTGCGCGGGCTGGTGTTCACGGTCGAGAACCGGGCGCTGCGGCCCGGCGCCGACCTTTATCTCGTCACCACGCCGACCGGACAGGCGATTGCCGGCAATGTCGGCTCGCTGATGCCCGGCGTGATGGCGACCACCGGATGGTCGGAGACCGCCTACACGCGGCTCGACGAGCAGGACAACGCCGCCCATCGCGCGCTGGTGCTGGTGACCCAGCTCGGCGGCGGGTTCCGGCTTCTGATCGGGCGCGACCTGGAGGAAAGGCGGCGGCTGTTCGGCATCGTGGCCCAGGCGGCGCAATGGTCGATCCTGGTGGTCGTGGTGCTGGGCATCGGCGGCGGCATCTTCGTGGCGCGGCGGGTGTTGCAGCGGATCGATGCCATGACCGGCACCACCCAGCGCATCATGTCAGGCGACCTCAGCGGCCGGTTGCCGGTCGGCCGCTCCGGCGACGAGCTCGACCGGCTCGCGGAAAACCTCAACGCGATGCTGGAGCGGATCGAGGCCCTGATGATGGGGCTGAAGGAAGTCTCCGACAATATCGCGCACGACCTGAAGACGCCGCTGACGCGCTTGCGCAATCGCGCGGAGGAGGCGCTCGCCAAATCCGGCTGCGAGGCCGAGTATCGCGTGGCGCTGGAGCGCACCATCGAGGAATCCGACGGCCTGATCCGGACCTTCAACGCGCTGTTGATGATCGCGCGCGCGGAGTCCGGGCAGGCGCGCGGCAACATGGATAATTTCGACGCTGCCGATGTGGCGAGCGGCATTCACGAGCTTTACGAGCCGCTGGCGGAAGAGGACGGCATGACGCTGCGGCTGAAGACGGCGCCGACGCCGCTGCATGGCAACCGCGAGCTGATCAGCCAGGCGCTCGCCAATCTCGTCGAAAATGCCATCAAATACGGCAAGCCCGCCGCGCAGGTTCAAGGATCGATGCAAGGCCAGGTCCAAGGATCGGTCGTCAGTCTCGATGCCAGGCAGATCGTGATCGAAGCGCGCCGCGAGGGCGATCAGGTTCTGCTCAGCGTCGCGGATCGCGGTCCTGGAATTCCCGAAGGCGACCGCAAGCATGCGGTGGAACGGTTTGTGCGGCTGGATTCCAGCCGCACGCAGCCCGGCTCCGGCCTTGGACTCTCTCTGGCCTCCGCGGTGGCGACGCTGCATGGCGGCGAACTGCGCTTGAGCGATGCCCGTCCGGGGTTGGTCGCGACGCTGGCGATCCCGGCGCGGACGGCCGCCAGCGAGCGGCTCACGGCGCCGACGCACGATGTGTCACAGAAGGTGGCATGAACAATCGCCGCCGGCCGCGCCGCAACCAAAATCGTATAGTGCTTCGCTCGCGAACTTCGTGATAGACGCTCTGCGTCCCGACACGGGTTCCGGATGCACAGTGGTCCTTGCAGCAAACGCCCAATCCTCGGCATTGGTTACGCGGTTCGCGGATGCGCCCTGTGTCGCGGCGCCCGACAAGGCCGACCAGCATCTCGGTGACTGGCTCGCCGAACTGCCGCCTGACCAATCGGCTGCGATCGACCAGTTGCTCGATTATCCCTTCGCCAAAACTGTTCTGCGCGGCATCGCCGAGTTCTCACCGTTTCTGTTCGACCTGGTCCGCGCCGATCCGGCCCGGCTGGTTCGGCTGTTGACGTGTGATCCCGACACGAGGCTAGCCGCATTGATCGAAACCACCGCGAGCGAGGTGTTCGCCGCGACCGGCGAAGCCGCTGTGATGCATCTGCTGCGGCGCATGAAGGCCGAGGCCGCGCTTTTGATTGCGCTATGCGATATCGGCGGTGTCTGGCCGGTGATGTCGGTGACGGCGGCGTTGACGGAACTCGCGGTCAGTTCGGTGCAATCGGCGCTGCGCCATGTGCTCCGGCAGGAGGCCGCGCGCGGACGGCTGTCGCCGTCGGATCCCGAGCGGCCGGAACAGGACAGCGGTCTGTTCGTGTTGGCGATGGGCAAGATGGGCGCGGGTGAACTCAACTATTCCAGCGACATCGACCTGATCGTGTTTTTCGATCCCGCGGCGCCGACGCTGGCCCGGGATATCGAGCCGCAGCCGTTCTTCGTGCGCGTGACGCAGGCGCTGGCGAGGCTGCTGCAGCAGCAAACCGGCGACGGCTATGTTTTCCGCGTCGATCTCAGGTTGCGACCTGATCCGTCCTCGACCCAGGTCGCGATCTCGACCGACGCGGCGCTGCATTATTATGAGCGGGAAGGGCGCACCTGGGAGCGCGCAGCCATGATAAAGGCGCGGCCCTGCGCCGGCGACATCAGGGCCGGCGCGGCGCTGATCGCGGACCTTGCGCCGTTCATCTGGCGCAAGCATCTCGACTTCGCGGCACTCGCCGACGTGCATGACATGAAACGGCAGATGCAGACCTATCGCGGTCAGAGCGAGATCGCGGTCGAGGGCCACAACATCAAGATCGGACCGGGCGGCATTCGCGAGATCGAATTCTTTGCCCAGACCCAGCAACTGATCGCGGGCGGACGGCACCCTGAATTGCGGGTACGGCCGACGCTCGAAGCCCTGGACGTGCTGGCATCGAACGACTGGATCACCTTCCAGGCACGTGATGAGTTGAGCGCGGCCTATCACTTCCTGCGCCGCGTCGAGCACCGCCTGCAGATGATCGCCGACGAGCAGACCCACAGCCTGCCGGACGAACAGGAGGCGGTGGAACGGTTTGCCTGCTTCCTGGGCTATGAGAGCCGCGCGGCGTTCGCCAAGGTTCTGCTCGGCCATCTCAACGTCGTGCAGGGTCATTACAGCAAGCTGTTCGAGGGCGACCCGGCCGGCACCGTGAAGCTGCCGGATATCGACTATAGCGGCGGCGCCGAGGATCCCCGCCTGCTCGAGCATCTTGCGGCGCTCGGCTTCGAGGAGCCGATCGCGGTGGCGCAGACGGTGCAGCAATGGCTCGCCGGCGAGTATCGCGTGTTCCGGACGGAATCGACGCGCAGCGCCTTCGCCGAGTTCGTGCCGGCGCTGATCGACGGGCTCGCGCATGCCGAACAGCCTGATCGCGCGGTGGTCGCGTTCGACCGTTTCCTGCAGGCGCTGCAGCGCGGCGGCCGGCTGATCACGCTGCTCGGCCAGAACCGCGACCTCGTCGCGCTGGTCGCGCTGGTGCTCGGCGCCGCCCCCCGTCTCGGCGACATGCTGGCGCGGCAGCCGCAATTGATGGACGGCCTGATCGATCCGCGCTTCTTCGGCGCCATGCCGGACCGGCGCGAAATATCGACGCGGCTGGCGGCGACCCTCAAAGACGCCGGCTCCTACGAGGAGTTTCTCGACCGCCTCCGTCTGTTCGGTCAGGAAAGCCTGTTCCTGATCGGCACCCGAATCCTCTCCGGCACCGTCTCCGCGCAGCAGGCGAGCACGGCGTTCGCCGACGTTGCCGAGGGCATCGTTGATACCGTGCATGCCCTGGTGACGGACCGCTTCGCGGCCCAGCATGGCCGGATCAGGGGCCAGGAAACCGCGATCCTGGCGCTCGGCAGGCTTGGCGGCCGCGAGATGACGGCGTCTTCCGATCTCGACCTGATCCTGCTCTATGATTTCGACACCGATCATCCCGATTCCGACGGCGACCGATCGCTCCATGGCGCGCATTATTTCGCGCGCTTCACCCAGCGACTGATCAGCGCGTTCACGACGCGGACCAATTACGGCGTGCTCTACGATATCGACATGCGGCTGCGTCCCTCCGGCCGCGCGGGCCCGCTGGCGTCGCATGTCAGATCGTTCGCCGAATATCAGGAGCGCGAGGCCTGGACCTGGGAGCACATGGCGCTGACGCGGGCGCGGGTGATCTCAGGCTCGCCGGCGTTTCGCGAGCGGATCGAGCGGGTCATTCGCGACGCGCTGCGGCGGCCGCGCGATGTGGCGG
>NZ_JBAURI010001265.1:0-2715 GCF_049581145.1 Bradyrhizobium sp. | reverse complement strand
CGACGCGCCGATGCAGCAGTTCGTTGGTTCGCGCCATTATCAGCGGAGCACCGACCATCCCCTCCGATCCGACGAGCCATGCCTCGACAAACTTTTCAGTTCCGACTTTGGCTGCGACCGACACCAGTCCATTCTGGATGAAATAGACGTGCTCCAAGGGCAGTTTCCAATGATGCAGCACCTGCCTTGGTCGGATCGATATCTGTTTGGAGATCGTGTGGAGCCGCGAGAGTTCGACCTGCGGGACCAGATGGAGAAGCCGATTTTGCCCGACCGGACAAGGCTGCGCAGATCCGCCCATAGGACCTGAAAGGCCGCGTATGTGGCGCGTGACGGGATCGGACTGCGTATTTCGAAACATCAGCTGTCTCCCTTGCAAAAATACGCCGAGCCAGCGACCCGCGGCTTCAACCTACCGCCCGAATGGCTTTCGCCCTCTTGACGCAGCTGCGGTGCTTACGGCCCGCAGGCGATCGCCCATCGCGATGGAAGCATACAGCGCGGCCTTCCTCTTCTTCGTTCCTGTCAATGCGACCAGAGCCGGTGCCGGGGCCAAGATTCGCGCAGACGATGCCGGGCGAGGCACGGCCCGCGCATTTGCAGGGCCTCGCAGAGGCCGAGCCGATTTGCGTTGCCATTAAGCCTCTCCTGTCGATCGCCTTGCACGCTCCATGCAAATGTTCATCCGCGCAGCGGGTTCCTAGCGAACGCGGCATCAGCGATGACGATGCAAGCCGGCCCATGTGATGAGGACGACGGCTGGTCCTGACGATGGCCAGGCCGGACGGCTCTCATAGATCGCTTCAGCCTCGCGATCCGCACGTCATCGAGCGCCGCAGGAAAGCAGCCGCCACCGAACGGCAGTGCCGGCGCTGTCGTAGTCGCCCGGGCATGGCGTCTGCCAAGTCATCCCTGGTCCAGTTGGGAGATGTCGCCCACGGTGACTTTGACGCTGCGGGTTTGCCCGCCGCGATCGACCGTCAAGCTGACTTGATTGCCGACGCCCACATCGTCCAAGGTCGACGCAAGTTCCGACATGCTGTGAATCGGCTTGCCATTGGCTCCGGTGATGACATCCCTGATGACCCCGTCCGCCGTGGCTCCCTCGAGGCCGGCCTTGGCGGCCGGCGAATCCGGCAAGGTTCGTACAATGACCACTCCGTCGATTCCGAGGCTTGTCGCCTCGTCTTGCTTGGCGGCGACAACGCCGATGCCAGGTTCCGGAACGTGACCGGTGCGGATCAACTGGGCCGCGACGCGATTGACGATGTCGACCGGAATGGCAAAACCGATCCCGGCCGACGCGCCCGAGCCGGAGATGATCACGCTGTTGACGCCGATCAGCCGCCCCGAGCTGTCGAGCAGCGGTCCTCCCGAATTCCCAGGATTGATGGCCGCGTCGGTCTGGATCATGCCTTTGACCTCCTGCGCAGCGGTCATTGGCAACCTGCGGCGAAGGGCGCTTACGATTCCCGACGTCAAAGTCTGTTCAAGGCCATAGGGGTTGCCGATTGCAAACGCGCTCTGTCCGACCTGGAGGTCGGCGGAGCGGCCGACGGCGATCGGACGCAAGGGGGACGTCGGCCGTTCCAGCTGAAGTACTGCCAGATCATAGTTTGGCGCGGTGCCCACCACGCGTGCCGCAACGAATTCGCCCGACGTGAGACGGACTCCGATCTGGGCCGTGCCATTAATGACGTGATTGTTCGTGATCACATGTCCCGCGGCATCCCATATGATACCCGAACCCGACTGGACCACGCCTTCGTCGGAAAACAGCGAATCCGTCGGAGCGGCCCGCGCGAACACGTGCACGACGGAAGGCGACACGTTCTTGAAAAGTGCGATGGTCGCCTGCTCGCTGTCGGCCAGACTTCCCCGCGGGGTAACGGTGCGGGGGGCCGAGGCGGAGAACCACAAAGCCGACAAATAGGGCTCGGTCACCCAGAGGGTTGCCAGCACCAACAGCCAGATGACGACGACCCGTACGAACCGAATGGCCACGCTCAACGCTCCTTTGTGCCTCTCAATTCGAGGGCCAAGACAAAGGTTCCATCGCCCTGATCGACTGGATGGCATCATGAACCATGGCGAGAGGATTCGAGTTGGGATCAACCGGAGCGGAGACGCTCGGCAACTTGCCGGCACGATCAGGTCAGCCGGGGAAGGATGCACGCGGCCATGACGTCATTCGGGATCCGCGCCGTCGCCGCGCAGGCGGCCTGACTGATACGTGGACAGTGGGAAGCCACAGGCTGGTGACGGAGCAGTTGCGAGTTTACGCGTGGTAGCGCGGGTCCGCCACGACCCATGGCCGGCGAAGCACTTCTTCTCGCTTCACAGAGCAGCTTGACGGCCCCCGCGCCCAGACCCGGATATCCGCGGGTAGCATTCAGCATTGGGTTTTCCACCAGAGACTCTCAGTTGCTTTTTCGCGCGCCGGGGCCGCCAGCAGGCATATCCGTTGCTGCGGCACTGCTCGGCCACTCCCGACGGCCAATTCGCGGTGGGGCACATTGAAGGCTAGACCTTCAGGGACGCGTCAAACTGAAGCGCGATTTGCACATCGGAAACGATCTGCCTCTTCCTTCGCGTGTGAGCGAGCCGCGCCCCAAATATGGGGCCGCGGTATCCCCGGGAAACCGTCCCCACTATTTGATTTTCCTGAAAGCTTGGTGGGCGCACCAGGGCTCGAACCTGGGACCCGCTGATTAA
>NZ_JBAURI010001264.1:0-4337 GCF_049581145.1 Bradyrhizobium sp. | reverse complement strand
GGTTCGCCTCGACGAGTGGCCGCACCAGGGCAATGAACCCGGTCGGATAGCAGCCTGGATTGGCGACGCGACGCGCGTTCCCGATCGCCGCGCGCTGCCGTTTCGTCATTTCCGGAAAGCCATAGGTCCAGTCGGCAAGCGTGCGATGCACGGTCGACGCGTCGATGATCCGAACAGTATCGCTCTCGACGAGGCTGACCGCCTCGCGCGCCGCGTCGTCCGGCAGGCACAGGATGACCAGGTCGGCGTGATTGATGATGTCCTTGCGGGCTTGCGGGTCCTTGCGCCGCGCCGGATCGATCGACATCAGCGCGAGATCGGCTCGACCCGCGAGCCGCTGACGAATTTGCAGGCCGGTCGTGCCGGCCTCGCCGTCGATGAATATTTTTGCTGCCATGATGGCGTTTCCCTCAGGGTGGCGCGACTAAGCTACAAGCCGCGCGGTGCCGGCCCTGGTCAGGATCGTCTCAAGACCGTCGATCATCTGCAAGATCTCTTCGCGCGTGACGTTGAGCGCGGGCATGAAACGGAGCGCGTCCGGTTGCGGCGAGTTCAGGAGCAGGCCGCCCTGCAGCGCTTGCGCCACGATCGCAGCGCCAATCGGTAGTTTCAGGTCGAGCGCCAGCAGCAATCCGCGGCCGCGGACGTCGCCGAGCCCGTGCCGTGCCGACAGCTTCTGCAGTTCGCTCTCCAGGAACAGGCCGGCGTCGGCGGCTGATTTGAGAAATTCGGGCTTACCGACTTCCTGCAGCACCGCGAGTCCCGCCGCGCACATCAACGCATTGCCGTTGAAGGTGCCGCCCTGGTCGCCATGCTCGAAACAGGCCGCCTGCGCGGTTGCCAGCAGCGCCGCCAACGGGACGCCGCCGCCGATGCCCTTGCCGAGCGTCATGATGTCGGGCTCGACATGTGCATGTTCGTAGTGGAACAGCTTTCCCGTGCGGCCCATGCCGGTCTGGATCTCGTCGGAGATCAGCAGCAGCCCATGCCTCCTGGTCAACGCCCGCAACTCCTTCAGGAATTGATCAGTCGCCGGCCAGACGCCTGCCTCGCCCTGGATCGGCTCCAGCATCACGGCAATCGTATTGGCGTTGATCAAGGCTTCCACCGAAGCCAGATCGTTCAGCCGCGCCTTGCGGAAGCCCGGCACTTTCGGCTCGAACAGCGGCTCGAATGCCTTCTTGCCCGATGCCGACATGGTCGCGAGCGTCCGGCCGTGGAAGCCGCCCTCGAAACTGATGATCTCGAAGGCGCCATCCTTGTGTAACGCGCCATATTTGCGCGCGAGCTTGATCGCGCCTTCATTGGCCTCTGCGCCCGAATTGGCAAAAAACACCCGGTCGAAGCAGCTCTGGTCGACCAGCGCCTTCGCAAGCGTGAGGCTGACGTCGTTGTAAAACGCCGGGCTGGGCGTGATCAACCGTTTGGCCTGTGCCGCGAGCGCCTCGGCGACAAGGGGCGGGGAATGGCCGAGACAATTCACGGCCCAGCCCTGGATGAAGTCGAGGTAGCGCTTGCCGCTGTCGTCCCATAGCCAGGCGCCTTCGCCGCGGACGAAGACCGTGCTGGGGCGCGCCGTGATGTCCATCAACGCCTCGAACGGATGTATAGCGCGGGTCATGTCAAACTCCTCTGGAGGCCGGGAAGGGGGCTGAAACGCAAGAAGGCCGCACTTTTGGGGTGCGGCCTTCTCGAAAACTTGGCTGATCCAGTACTTCAGCGTTGTCGTCGGACATGGCGCACCCCATCATCGTCACGGCGGTGACGACGGAGTGAAGCGCGGCGCTGCGTCCGGGTGAAGTTCATGGGACGCGCCCATACAGCCCAAGGGCAGCTTCTGTCAAGGCCGTAGCAATGACGCGAGGCGCAGCCGATGGTTGGCTCGGCTTGATCGCGCCGCTGCTCGCGCGATGCGTGCGGGCCTGGCTGGCGGCCACGTAAAGCTACGGAATTTCCGCACGCGGATGACAGCTTTTTTCGTGTCAGGTTAAGGACTTCGCTGCAATTTTACGAAACGTTTAGGCATGCTGCTGTAGCATCGCGCAATCAGCAGAACAGCCGAATTTGGCGCTCAGGACGAGCGAATGTACGACCAGCCCCTATCGATAGCCGACGAGGTCGAAGCGGCAATTGCCGCCGGCTCCGCCCAGAAATGCTCCGAGACGGCCAAACGGGTGACCGCCCTGTTCTTGCTGTCCGCCGACGGCTACAATCAGGAACAGATCGATTTGTTCGGCAGCGTCTTCGAGCGGCTGATCAACACCATCGAGTTGCGCGCCATCGCCGATGTCAGTGCGCGGATCGCGCTGGCCGAGCTGAGCAGCCAGCTTGCACCGGTCCCGCAGGCGCCAGTCTCGGTGATGCGCCGCCTGGCTCGGAACGATGAAGTCTCCGTCGCCGGACCGGTGCTGAGCGAGTCGGCAAGGCTGACCAATGACGACCTGATCGAGATCGCGCGCGGCAAGAGCGAGAAACACCTGCTTGCGATCGCCGGTCGCTGGTGGCTGCAGGAGGTCGTCAGCGATGCGCTGCTGGCGCGCCGCTTTGCCAGCGTCAGCCGTCGCCTGGTCAATAATCCGGGGGCGCGTTTTTCGGCGGCGGGCTTTGCCATGGTCGTGGCGCAAGCCATATCCGATCCCGAATTGGCCATCGCAACCGGCATAAGGGCAGACCTGCCTGTCGACCTGCGGTCGCGCCTGCTGCGCCAGGCGACCGACGAAGTCAGGAACCGGCTGCTGCTGCGCGCGCCGCCTTACCTGTTTGAGGAAATCCGCGCGGCCATCGCGGTGGCCTCCGCAGGCGCGGAGCGCGAAATGGCCAAGGCCCGCGATTTCGCGGGCGCCAAGATCCTGGTGGCGCGCTTGAAACGGGAAGGCGGGCTCGACGAGGCCGCCCTGCTCGGGCTCGCCAGGCAGAAGAAATACGAGGAGACCATCACGGTCGTGGCCGAGTTGTCGAAGACCGGCATTGAGCTGGTCCGTCCGCTGATGCAGAGTCTGCGCAGCGACGGCATCCTGGTGCCCTGCAAGGTTGCCGGCCTCGGCTGGGACACCGTCAACGCCGTGCTCGACTGCCGGTTTTCGACCGGCGCGACGGCACCGGACGAAGTGGCAAGGCTCAAGAGCCAGTTTATGGCGCTAACGACCGAGGAGGCGCAGCGGTTGCTCAGGCTGTGGGCGGTCCGCAACACGACGTCAAAATCCAGCCTGCAATAACCGTCTAGAATCCGGTGACGCTGCCGTGCAGATCATATTCGTCCGCACGCTCGATCCTTGCGGTGACGATCTCGCCGGTGCGGAGCGGCCGGTGGCTCGACAGATAGACCGTGCCGTCGATCTCCGGCGCGTCCGCCTTCGAGCGGCCTTTGGCAACCGTCGACCCGACTTCGTCGATGATCACCTGCTGCCGGGTGCCGACCTTGCGTCTCAGTCGTCGCGCTGAAATCATCTGCTGCCGCGCCATCAGCCGGTTCCAGCGCTCCTGTTTGACGTCATCAGGCACGGCGCCCGCCAGCGCGTTCGACGCCGCGCCCTTCACCGGCTCATATTTGAAGCAGCCGACGCGATCGATCTCGGCCTCGTCGAGCCAATCCAGCAAGTCGGCGAAATCGGCATCACGCTCGCCGGGAAATCCGACGATGAAGGTCGAGCGCAGCGCAAGCTCGGGGCATTGCGCGCGCCATGTCTTGATCCGCGCCAACGTCTTGTCCTGCGCCGCCGGCCGCCGCATCGCTTTCAGGATCTCGGGGCTCGCATGCTGAAAGGGGATATCGAGATAGGGCAGGATCCTGCCGTCGGTCATCAAGCCGATGACCTCATCGACATGCGGGTAGGGATAGACATATTGCAGCCGGACCCAGGCGCCGAATTCGCCGAGTTCTTTTGCCAGGTCGACGAATCTGGCGCGGACCTCACGATCCTTCCACGGACTGGCGGCGTATTTCAGATCGACGCCATAGGCCGAAGTGTCCTGCGAAATGACCAGTAATTCCCTGACGCCGGCGGCGACCAGTCGTTCGGCCTCGCGCAATACATCGTTGGCGGGCCGCGACACCAGATCGCCGCGCAGCCTCGGGATGATGCAGAAGCTGCAGCGGTTGTTGCAGCCCTCGGAAATCTTCAAGTAAGCGTAGTGCCGCGGCGTCAGCTTGACGCCCTGCGGCGGCAGCAGGTCGAGATGCGGATTATGCGCCGGCGGCAGCGCCCGATGCACGGCATCGAGCACGCTCTCATATTGCTGCGGACCGGTAATCGACAGCACGCCGGGATAGGCCTCTTCGATCTGCTCGGGCTCAGCACCCATGCAGCCGGTGACGATCACCTTGCCGTTCTCGGCCA
>NZ_JBAURI010001263.1:0-17110 GCF_049581145.1 Bradyrhizobium sp. | reverse complement strand
GGTGAAGCGTCCGCAGCTGTCGCTGGTCGGCACCATCGCCGGTGGTGACGAAAGCTTTGGCATTTTCGTCGATCAGGCCACCAAAGCGGCGCTGCGGCTGAGAATTGGTGACGATTACCAGGGCTGGAGATTGCGTTCGGTCCAGAGCCGCGAGGTGACGCTGCAGCGCGACCAGCAGACCACGATCTTGAGCTTGCCGTCGCCCGGCGCAAGCGTGGCCGGCCCGGCTGCAAGCCCGGCCGCCCCAGCGCGTACCGAGGCGGAGAACGCAGACTTGGCCTCGCGTCGCCGCCGCTAGCCGATCAGGCCTTCCTGTTGAAGCGTTACGGTGACCAGGAGACCGAGCGCGAGAAATGGGCCGAACGGCAGCGACGTCTGTCGCGTCACGGTTCGGCCGGCGAGGTGAAAGAGGCCTGCCGTCGCAAGCGCCGTGAGCGAGCCAATCAATAGCTGCATCGGAACGCCGGCAATGCCGACCCAGATGGCGGATGCTGCAAGCAGCTTGACATCGCCCAAGCCCAGCCCCTGGAATTGCCGAAACTCGAAATAAAGCCGGCGCAGCAGCCAGACGACCGCACCGACAACAAGACCTTCGCAGCCGCCGCCGAGCGCTGTCATCCAGCCGTCGAGGACGGCTGCCCTGACCAGTCCAGCGGCGGCGACCGTCAGGTTGAGCCAGTCCGGAATGATGCCGCGACGCAGGTCGATCCAGGCGAGCAGGGCACTCGCAAGATAGAGCAGCGCAAGAGGAGCGGCGGTGATCATGCGACCATCATACGCGATGAATCTGACATGAACAGGTCAAGACCGACCGCCTTTGACCCAGGGGGCTGCGCAACGTGCGATCGATCAGTGGCGGTCGTGGTCGCCGCCGTCCGAGGACCAGAGCACGGCCCCGGTGATCTCGTCGAGGATCAGCTTGCGCGGCGCCTGGTCCCGATCGTCAAAGTCGAACATGTGCTCGAGGCTGCCGGCGATGGTATCGAACGAACCGCCCGGCTGGATGCGTTCGCCCTGCAGCCAATTGTCCTCGATGAAGCGCAGCACCGACGACTGATCGGTGAGTGTGTGGTCGACATAATTGCGCCTGGCGAACGGCGAAATCACCAGCAGCGGCGCGCGCGTGCCGTAGCCGCAACGACCCCAGGCCGGTTGGCCGAAGTTGCCGTTGAGCAGCGGGGCTGGCGGGGGATAGCCCTGCTGGGAACCGTTGCTGGTCTGGCAGAGCGCTTGCGCGTTGAGGGTGTCGACCGTCGGGCTGAACGAGGCGTTCACCACCGGCGGCATCTGATGGTCGTACCAGCCGTTGGAACCACCGTAGAGGATGACAACCGCGGTATCGGCCCATTCCGGGCTCTTCTGCAGCGTGTTGATGACTTGCACGAGGAAATGCTGCTCGTCGAGCGGATCGGAATAGCCGGCATGACCGTCCTCGAAAGCGGGCGCCTTCAGGAAGCTCACCGCCGGCAGGTTATGTGACTTCAGCGCATCGAGGAAGTCATGGATATCGTAATTGTGGTTCGCCGGATCGGGCGTGCCGGTGTGCGGGATCAGGCTGTGGCCGATGGCTTCGACCGAACTCGGACGCGCGTGTGTTGGATTGCGCGTCGACGCATAATATTGAAACCAGGCGTAATGCGGAATGTAGTCGGTCGAGGCGGGTTGCGGGGTGCCCGCCGCGGTTGGATCGGTTTCGCGCGTGCAGCCGGTGGTGCCGTTGGCGTTGACCATGCCGAGATCGAAGCCGCCCATGAAGGAGCCCCAGGTGACGCCCTTGGCGTTCAGGAGATCGCCGATATTCCTGCCTGCCAGCGTCACCTGGTCGCCGTTCGGGTTTGAGCAAACGTCGAGCAGCGGGTCGCCATCGCCGATTTCCGTGAGGTTGCTCGGGACATGGGCGGCATCGCCGAAGGCCTCGTGTGCCGGGTGCAGCAGATTGCCCGAACCGTCGAGCACGTTGAGGGTTGCGGCGAGACCATTGCTCTGGCCGGAAATCAGGTTGATGGCAGCCGGTGTCGAGGGGCCGAATTGAGTGGCATAATTGTTGTCGTTGAGCGCGAAGTTCTGGGCGTAGTTCCAGATGGCGGTGGTGGTGTTGCCGTCAAAATAGCCCATCACCAGTTTGCTGGCCGCCGCACCGGCCGGAGGCGGGGCCGCGGCGCCGGCCCAGGCGGGGAAGCCATCCATCTTGCCATTGTCGTACGCGCTCTCCGCCGGATTCCCATCGCGGCCCTGGCCGGCGGTCAGTGCTTGCGAAGGCGCAAGGCGAAACGGGTTCGAAGCGCCGCTTCCATTCTGCTTACCGTTCCCCGGTGCCGCCGGATTGCTGTTGGGATTGTTGCTGACCAAATCGACGCCGGTCAGCGGGACAAAATGGTTGTTGACGTCGAGCGGCGTGACCAGGTTGTTGACCGCAGGCGTATTCTTTTTTGCCGTGAAGGGCGTTTCGCCGGCTAGATTTTGCGCCTTCGGATAGGTGCCAAAGTAATGATCGAAGGAGGTGTTCTCCTGGAAGATCACAACCAGATGCTTGATCGGGGTTGCGGTCTGGACGCGGTTGAGATCGTCGCGGACAGGATCGCCGTCTTCGGCGATAGCGCTGGCGGCGACGACCAGCAGCGCAACAGCGGATACCAGGCTGAAGGTTCTGGGCGAACGCACCGAGATTGCTCCTCGTTCAATATGGAAGGAATGGAGAGCCGCAGGTACGACGACTCGAATCGCGCCGCGCGCAAGCTTGCAGAACCCCGTCACAATGCGATGAACCGCATACGACGTCTGTTCGGGCGTCGATTTTCCATGGCACAATTCACGTTTTCTTCTGTTCGCAACGATAATGTCACAAAACATTATAGCAAGCCGACAATATTGCGCGCGACTGGATCGACGCGCCGCACCGGTCGACGGAGCTTGTCGGGGTGCTGACGACCATGTCATGTGGATTTAGCTGGTCGGTCCAAGAATGACAGCATGCGTTTCCTGGCGCTCCTGGCGAGCGGCATGCCGCGCTGAATGCGCGCGACGAGACCGGGAGCGTTATCGGTCGGTCAACATATCGAGCATCAGGCTAAAAGTCGCGTTCGCGTGCTGGTGGCAGGACGTCGCTTCCGCCCCCATTCCGGGCGTGTTGTCAGAAACAGCACCACGAGAAAGTTGGTATTTATAGGAATTTATTTTGTGCGTTCACGGCAGAGATATGTCCGCGTCATGTTGAGACTTTAAGCAGCGCGACGCTAACCACAACTTTGGGGTCGACAATGAATTTTAGCTTTGGCAAACGCTGGCGAGCGACGACGGCGCTGTGTGTCGTTTCAACGATCATGGTTGTTACTGCGGCTTATGCTGCGGATTTTGGCGTAAGCGATTGGGATAAGCGTCCGCATCCCAATCACTATGAGCCGAACGGAAACAACGACGGCGGGAGTCCGGCCAACCAGGTCAAGACGGCTTCTCCGATCAAGCATGTCATCATCCTGATCGGCGAAAATCGTGGCCTTGATCACACCTTCGGCGTGTACAAGCCGAAGGGCGCGGGCCAGACAATCTCGAACTTGCTGTCAAAGGGCATCGTCAACGAGGATGGCACGCCGGGCCCGAACTTCGCGAAGGCGCAGCAATTCTCGGTCGCAGGCCAATCCTCATATTATATCGGCGCTCCGGCGATGGGAAAATCGCCCTATACCCCGACCAATGTGATGCCCCAGCCCAACACCAATGGTGCTCCGAGCGCACAGAGCGCCACGGGTGCCCCATTCCAGACCATCGCTCAAGCAAGCGTCGAAAAGGACATCGATCCGGGTGATCTCGACATCCTGACCACGGGTGCCACCGGCTTGCCGGCCGGGGTGACCGATACGCGCGTTCCCGGTGCCGGTAGCTTGGCCGGTCCGTTCCCGCTGCAGGGGCCGCAAATCAGCGACGACGACTATACCGGCGACACCACGCACCGCTTCTACCAGGATTGGCAGCAGGAGGATTGCAGCGCGGCCGGTTCAACCAAGACCAACAACTCGGGCTGCCTGGCCGACCTGTTTCCTTTCGTGATGGCGACCTACTCGGCAAGCAACAAGAGCCTCGGCAACTCGATGGGCTTCTACAATACCGAGCAGGAGCAGGCCCCGATATTGAAGATGCTGGCCGACCGCTTCACCCTCGGCGACAATTTCCACCAGTCGTTCCATGGCGGCACCGGTGCCAATCACTTCATGCTCGGTACCGGCGACGCGGGCTTCTGGAGCGACGGCAACGGCAATCCGACCACGCCGCCCACCAGCCTGATCGCGAACCCGAACCCCGTCACGGGCACCGTCAACCAGTACACGGTCGACGGCAATTTCAGCGCCTGCGCCGACGTGTTCCAGCCCGGCGTCAAGCCGATCGTGACCTATCTGGAAAATCTGCCGTATGCGGCGGAGCCGAACTGCCAGCCCAACCACTACTACATGCTGAACAACACCAATCCGGGCTACCTGCCGAATGGCGGGCTGTCGGGTGCAGGCAACCTCCCGCCGTCGCCCGTCAAGACCATCGGCGATGCGTTGATCGCCAAGAACATTTCGTGGGCCTACTACGGCGGAGCGTATAATGACGCCGTGGCGCTTTCGAATGAAGCGGTCGCTGCGAATCCGACCAGTCCGAACCTGACTGCGGCCGCGGTTGCCGATCCGGCTCACGCTCTCGGTGTGGCGTACTGCCAGATCTGCAATCCGTTCCAGTATGCCACCTCGATCATGGCCAATTCCACCGTCCGGACGGCGCATGTCAAGGATACCGCTGATCTGATCACTGCGATTCAGGACAACACCCTGCCTGCGGTGTCGTTCGGCAAGCCAGATGGTCTGCTCGACGGCCATCCCCAGAGCTCGAAGGTCGATCTGTTCGAGGCCTATGTCACGAACATTCTCGGAGCGCTCGATGCCAATCCGCAACTGAAGGCGGAAACGGCGGTGTTCATCACCTGGGACGAGGCCGGCGGCTACTGGGACTCGGGCTACGTCCAGTCCATCGACTTCTTCGGCGACGGACCGCGCATCCCGATCCTGGTGGTTTCGCCGTATTCGACCGGCGGAAAAGTCTATCACAACTATGGCGATCATGTTTCGCTGATGAAGTTCATCGAGCGCAACTGGGGCCTGCAGCCGCTCACGAACCGCAGCCGCGACAACCTGCCCAACCCGACGTTCTCCAGGAACAACGCCTATGTGCCGACCAACAGTCCGGCGATTGCCGACCTGTTCGATGCGTTCGACTTCAGCAAGGCGGTCAATCAGCCCTATACCGAGTGATCGGAACTGAAGATCGAGGTCCGAACGAATTGCGATGGCGCCGACCGGGCCAGGGCCCGGCCGGCGCGACCTTCTTCATCCGTGAGCTTGGCGCGGTGGCTTTCTTGAGCGGCTTGTGAAGATGATCAACCGAGTGATGTTTGTATCGCTTTTGGACCAGGCGCGGCAGCTCGGCCTGCTTGCGCTGATCGGCATCTCACTGTTTGCCGATGCTGCGGTGCGAGCGCAGCAGTTTTCCGCCGATCTTGTCACGACACGGCAGGATGGCTCGACGATCTCGGCGGGAAAACTTCGAGTGCTTCAGAACAAAGTGCGGCTTGAGACGGCGGAGCTTGCAGACGGTTTTTTCCTGATCGACGGCGCCGAACCGTTCGCTTATTTCATCAGGCCCGCCATGCGCGTCTACATGGATGCCCGGCAATCCAGTCGCCTGACCCAATGGTTTATCCCGATCGATCCGGTCGATCCGTGCCGGCAATGGCAGAAGATGGCCAATTCTGCTGGCGTCGGGGATCGAGGCGAATGGCGTTGCGAGCAGGTTGGTCAAGAAGCAATTGATGGGCGCGACGTCATGACCTTCCGCGTTGGCTCAGCGCGGGGCCAGGAATTCGTTGGCTGGGTGAACCCGGCCTATAGGTTTCCCCTGCAGATCAGAACCGAGGACGGCGTCACTGTCGGACTGCGGGATATTCGCGACGAGGCGCAGCCGGTGGCGTTGTTCGAAGTTCCGCCGGGCTTCCGAAGATTCGATCCGCAGATCCTCATTCGGCAGATCAAGCAGAGCGACGTGTGGGTTGCCGACCAGAAGGATCGGAAGCCTTCGTCCCCCTAAACGTGCGGTCGCCCTGGAGACGGCATCCGAGGCCCAGCAACCGGAATTTCAGGGCCGGGAGTACCTCGAGACTGTTCGCGGCACCTCTTGATATCCGCAGCGGAGCAGCTGTCGCCTTCGCGGTCGCTTCGTGGGCATTGGCCATTTCGGCGCCATCGACCTGGCTTTGCCAGATCGATGGAATTATTTGGATGTTCGCGTTGGCGCGACTTTCTACGTCTCCAATTGCTTGCCAATCGGCAGCGCCCGAATGCGCTTACCGGTGGCCGCGAAAATCGCGTTGATCAACGCGGGCGCAAAGGGCGGGACGCCCGGCTCGCCAACGCCGCTTGGCGGCGTGTCGGAGGCGGCCGGCACGATGTGGACGTTGGTGACGAGAGGGGCCTCATCGATCCGCACCACGGGGAAGTCATCGAAATTGCCCTGCTGGACCTTTCCGTCCTTGAAGGTGATCTCGCCATATTTGGCGAGGCTCAGCCCCATGATCGCGGCGCCCTCGATCTGGGACTGGATGCGCTCTGGGTTGACATAGGTTCCGCAATCGATGGCCGTATCCACCTGGTGGACGGTCAGCTTCCCCTTGTCGCCGACGGAGACCTCGACAACGGTGGCGATATAGCTGACGAAACTGCGGTGGACGGCGATGCCGCGACCGCGTCCCTGGGGCAGCTTTTGTCCCCATCCGCTCTTGTCCGCTACCAGTTCGACCACGCGCCGCAGCCGCGCGGTGTCGATCGGATAGCTGTCATAGGGTTCACCGTAGTTCCACAGATCCTTCACCGATGAGAGATTGATGATCCGCGGTGAGCCGATGAGGTCGAGCAGCGTGTCCTTCTGATCGCGGTTGGTGGCATGAGCGATTTCGCCGACCATGGACTGCACGGCAAAGGCATGCGGAATGTTCGACACCGAACGGAACCAGCCGATGCGCGTGTGGGCGGCAGCTTCCGGATTTTCGCACTGGATGTTTTCGATCTCGAAGGGGAGGTCGACCAATCCCATGCCGAGTTCGAAAGCAGCCTCATGCACCGCCTTGGCCGCGAAGGTCGAGGCGATACTCGGCGCGACGCTGCGATGCCGCCATGCGACCACCTTGCCGGTCTTGTCGAGACCGGCCTCGATGCGCTCCACGGAGACGGTGTGAAGAAAGTCGTGACGAACGTCGTCCTCGCGCGTCCATTGCAGCTTTACCGGCGCGTTGAGCGCTTTTGACAGCAGGGCGGCTTCGAGTGCGTAATCGCATTTCGACTTGCGTCCGAACCCGCCGCCGAGCAGCGTGACATTGATGGTCACATTGTCCTCGGGAATACCCAGGGTTTTCGCGACGTCTTCGCGAGTGCCCCCCGGACTCTGCACGGGCGCCCAGACCTCGGCCTGGTCGCCCTTGACGTCCGCGACCGCGACCGGCGGCTCCATGCTGACATGGGCAAGATGCGGCAGGTAATATTCACCGACGATCACTTTGTCCGCATTCTTGAGGGCGGCATCCACGTCGCCTTCCTTGCGCACGATCAGGCCGGGCTTGCGCGACGATTCCTCGAGTTCGGTCCGGTAGGTGACCGAGTCGTATTTTGCGTTGCCGCCGTCGTCCCAGACGACCTTTAGGGCGTCGCGTCCCTTGATCGCGGCACCGGTGTTGCGTGCGATCACGGCGACCCCGCCGAGCGGCTGGAATTTCGAGGGCCATGGCCATCCCTTGACCTCCATGACGTGTTCGACGCCGGAGACCTTGAGCGCGTCCGCTCCGTCGAACGACACCAGCTTGCCGCCCGTGACCGGCGGCCGAGCAATGACCGCGTATTTCATGTTCGGCAAACGGATATCGGCACCGTAGCCGGCCTTGCCGACGGTGATGTCGTGGAGGTCGACGATGCTGATCTCGCCTTTGCCGAGATAGCGAAACTCCTTCGGATCCTTGAGCTTCAGGGATCCGACTGGGGGCACCTGCTCCTTTGCCGCATCGGCGGCGAGATCGCCAAAGCCGATCTTGCGTCCGCTCGCAGCGTGGACTACCTCGTGATTGGTGGCCTTGACTTCGCTGGCCGGGACATTGAAGCGTTTCGCCGCGGCCGCTTCAAGCATCGCGCGAGCCGAGGCACCGATTTGGCGCATCGGAATCAGATAGTGCCGTGTGCTGCGCGATCCGTCGGTATCCTGGTTGCCGTATTTGACTTCGTCGCCGGGCGCCTGCTGCACATGAACGCGGGACCAGTCTGCTTCCATCTCCTCGGCAACGATCAAGGGCAGGCTGGTACGCACCCCGGTTCCCATCTCGGAACGGTGTGCGAAGATCGTCACCATTCCATCCGGCGCGATGGCGACGAAGACGTGCGGGTCGACTACCGTGCCGTGCGGCATCTTGCCCGCGCCGGTTTCGTAGGCGAAAGCCGGCCGCGACATCACGGGAGCGGCAAGGACGAGCCCCGCCGTGATCCCGAGACCCTTCAGCATGCTGCGGCGGGAAACGTTCTTGACCCTGATGGCCTGCTCGAAGCCGCGGAATTTGCCAGGTTGCGTGATGATGTTCATGATCACACTCCCGTCGATGCGAGGTGCACGGCATTTTCGATGCGCTGGTAGCAACCGCAGCGGCAGATATTCCCAGACATCGCTTCGCGAATCTGATCATGCGACGGTTTCGGGGTTTCGTTCAGCAATGCCGCCGCCTGCATGATCTGGCCGGCCTGGCAAAATCCGCATTGCGGGACATTGACCTGGCGCCAGGCCTTTTGCACGGGGTGATCGCCGGTCGGATGCAGGCCCTCGATCGTCGTGACCTCGCGGCCGACCACGTCGGACACCGAGGTGATACAGGAGCGGACCGCGTGCTGGTCCACCATCACGGTGCAGGCGCCACAGAGCGCCTCGCCGCAGCCGTATTTGGTGCCGGTCAGTCCAATCTCATCTCTGAGAAACCAGAGCAGCGAAAGGTCCGGGTCGCCATCCCAGGTCTGTTCCTGGCCGTTGATCTTCATCTTCAGCATGGTCGTTCCTCGCTCTTTTTAAGCCTGCGGATGTCTCTCCGGGCGCGAGCAGGAACATATTTCCATTCGCTCGTGCCGTAGTGGCATCATGAGGGGTGAATGGTATCAGACGCGGCCGTTGGGCCACGTTCACGGGATGGTATTTTGCCTTTAAGTTCAGCGGAAGTCGAACTGCGCGTTGTGTGCAGCAAAAAGGACGCTTCGTCGCCGGAACATGCGGCGAGGCAAGATGTCCCTCGGGGAGAAATGTCAACGCGACCGCTGTCATGGGCAGCCTCACGTTACGATGCCCGATAGCATAGGCGCATGCTTCTCGGTCATGCGCGGAGCCGCTGATGGCGGTGACCACCATCAGCGGTAGGCGTCGGCTTTCGGATCAGGCGGCCTTGGCTTTTGCCACGTGGGTAGCGATCGCGTCCATCAACGCCGGTGACAAGCAATCGTAGGGCTGGAGTCCGAGCTCATTGAGGCGGGACCGGATTCCCTCCATCTCTTCGGGCTTGACGCCGGATTCGATCACGGACGAAACGAACGCCGCAAATCCCGGGGCCGCCGAACCGGACTCCTGGAACAATTCGGGATGGATGAAGTCGAGGCCGTAGAACGGATGATCCTTATTCTCGATGCGGCCATACATGTGGGTGCCGCAGGCCTTGCAGGCGTGTCGCTGGATCGTGGCCGAGGCATCGACGACCTGAAGCTTGTCGCCATTTTCAAGCACCGTCAGATTCTGGCGCGGCACGACGGCGACGACGGAAAAGGTCGCTCCTTTGGGCTTCCAGCATTTGGTGCAGCCGCAGGCATGATTATGCGCAACGTCGCCCTTGATGCCGACCTTGACGGGCTTGTCCGTGCATTTACAGACCAGTGTGCCGCCGGCAAAGTTGCCCGAGCCTTGTTTGACGCCGCTGTCAACGGATGGGTGGATATGAACAGTCATCGGTGGATCCTCCTTGTGTTTGACGTTTCCGCTTAGAATACGACGACCGAACGGATCGACTTGCCCTCGTGCATCAGATCGAAGCCCTTGTTGATTTCCTCGAGCTTGAGCACGTGGGTGATCATCGGATCGATCTGGATCCGTCCGTTCATGTACCAATCAACGATCTTTGGCACATCGGTGCGGCCACGAGCGCCGCCGAACGCGGTGCCTTTCCACACGCGACCCGTGACGAGCTGGAACGGCCGCGTCGAAATTTCCTTGCCGGCCTCCGCAACTCCGATGATCACGGAAACCCCCCAGCCGCGGTGGCAGGCTTCCAGCGCCTGGCGCATCACCGTGGTGTTGCCCGTGCAATCGAAGGTGTAATCGGCGCCGCCGTCGGTCAGCGTGACCAGGTGCTGGACGATATCGCCCCCGACCTTGGACGCATTGACGAAATGCGTCATGCCGAAGCGGCGGCCCCACTCTTCCTTGTTGTCGTTGATGTCGACCCCGATAATCTTGTCGGCGCCGACCATCTTCGCGCCCTGAATGACGTTAAGTCCGATGCCGCCAAGTCCGAAGACGACGACGTTCGAGCCGGGCGTGACCTTTGCGGTATTGATCACGGCGCCGACGCCGGTCGTCACGCCGCAGCCGATATAGCAGCTCTTGTCGAATGGTGCGTCCTCGCGGATCTTCGCCACCGCGATTTCCGGCAGCACGGTGTGGTTCGAGAACGTCGAGCAGCCCATGTAGTGGAAGATGGTCTGGCCCTTGTAGCTGAAGCGTGACGTGCCGTCCGGCATCACGCCCTTGCCCTGGGTGGCGCGGATCGCCGTGCAGAGGTTGGTCTTCTGGCTGAGGCAGCTTTTACACTGGCGGCATTCCGGCGTGTAGAGCGGAATCACGTGATCGCCGGGCTTGACCGATGTCACGCCCGCGCCAATCTCTCGGACGATACCAGCTCCTTCGTGGCCCAGGACGGAAGGGAACAGTCCTTCGCTGTCGAAGCCGTCGAGCGTGTAGGCATCGGTGTGGCAGATTCCGGTCGCCTTGATTTCGACCAGGACCTCGCCAGCCTTCGGTCCGTCCAGATCGAGTTCGACGATTTCAAGCGGCTTCTTTGCTTGGAAAGCGACTGCGGCGCGTGTCTTCATTCTCAACTCCTGTTTCGCTCTTCGAGGCCGTAAGACACTGTGTCACTCACGTTTCCCATCTTCAGTGTTGACCCATGCAGGAATCTTCCGCCGCCTTGTAGGCCTCTGATTTATCTTCGTGTTTTTCTGGGCGGGCGCGTCCCCAGGCATCATTGGCACGGGCACGGAGATAGACATAGATGTCGTCCATGTAGCAGGCCACGTTCGGATTGGTGCCAAAGGCCGGCATGACGTTCTCCTGTGCCGTATTGACGTTCTGTCGGCCGCTCGCGACCACGCCCAGGAAGTCGCCATAGCTCATCGTCTTGAGCGAATCCTTCAACGCCGGCGCGTAGCTCGACCCCATGCCGTCCGGTCCGTGGCAGACATGGCATTCCGAGTGATAGCGTCGATATCCGGAATAGGTGTACCAGTCCACGGTGCCGTCGGGCGCGATCTTGTAGGTTGGATTCCCTTGCTTATCGAAATATTTCCCATCTTCGGATTTAACGGCGGTCGGATCGCCCGACCCGTCCGCGAAAGCACTTCCACCGGCAGCCGCGAGTATCGCGGCCGCGGCCACTAAACAGATAATACGCAAGAGCGTGTCCTCGACTTTTTGGTATTGGTAGCAGCAGATTGACCGGCGCATGGAGTGATCCATGCGCCGGTCGAGGGAGGCTTTTTTAGCTCATTGCGGCAGTGCGAATACCGTAAGTGTTCCGCCAAGCGCCGTGTAGTTGCTCAGCGCGGCATAACCACCGACGGCACCAAGGCCGGCGTTCGGATCGGTCAGACCGGCGGCGAGACCAATGCCCGCCCAGCCGCCGACACCCGACAGCACGGCGATGAACTGCTTGCCGTCGTGCTCGTAGGTCGTGACGTTGCCGATGATGCCGGACGGCGTCTTGAACTTGTAGAGTTCCTTGCCTGTCTTGGCATCGACTGCCTTCAGGTAGCCCTCGAGGGTCCCGTAGAACACGACGCCACCAGCGGTTGCGAGCGCGCCCGACCAGACCGAGAACTGCTCCTTGTCCGACCACACGATCTTGCCGGTCTTGGCGTCCCAGGCGATGAAGTTGCCCATGTTGGTATCGCCGGGCGGGGGATACATCGAGAGCGTCGCGCCGACATACGGTTGGCCCGCCGTGTAGCTCACCTTGAAGGGCTCGTAGTCCATGCAGACGTGGTTGGTCGGGACATAGAACAACTGTGTCTCGGGCGAGTAGGCTGCCGGCTGCTCGTCCTTGGAGCCGAGTGCCGCCGGGCAGATGCCCTTGTTGTTGTGATCCTCACCCTGCTTGTCGGTCGAGTATTGGTCGACGACCTTCGGACGGCCATAGGTCGGCGAGTTCTTGTCCATGTCGACGCCGCTGGTCCAGTTGACCTTCGGATCGTATTTTTGAGCGACCAGCAATTCGCCGGTGGCGCGGTCGAGGGTGTAGCCCAATCCGTTGCGGTCGAAATGAGTCAACAGCTTGCGCGGTGTGCCATTGATGCTTTCGTCGCTCAGGATCATTTCGTTGACGCCGTCATAGTCCCATTCGTCATGGGGCGTCATCTGGTAGACCCACTTGGCCTCGCCAGTGTCCGGGTCGCGCGCGAAGATGGTCATCGACCACTTGTTGTCGCCGGGACGCTGCTTCGGGTTCCAGGTCGAGGGGTTGCCGGAGCCGTAATAGACGAGGTTGAGCGCCGGATCATAGGCCTCCCAGCCCCACGTGCAGCCGCCGCCGATCTTCCACTGATCGCCTTCCCAGGTCTTCAGGCTCGAGTCCTTGCCGACCGGCTTGCCAAGCACCATGGTCTTTTCGGGATTGAACTTGATCTGGTCGTCCGGACCTTCGGAATAGGCACGCCACACCTGCTTGCCGGTCTTGATGTCGTAAGCCGTCATGTGGCACTGCACGCCAAATTCGCCGCCGGAGATGCCGACCAGGACCTTGTCCTTGACGACGAAGGGCGCCGAGGTGCCGGTCGAGCCCTTGCTGGGATCACCGTTCTTCACGGTCCACTCGACGTTGCCGGTCTTGGCGTCGAGCGCAACCAGCGTGGTGTCGGCCTGGTGCAGGAAGATCTTGCCGTCGCCATAGGCGAGGCCGCGATTCACCGTGTCGCAGCACATCACCGGAATGACGTTAGGATCCTGCTTCGGCTCATATCGCCAGACGATCCGGTTGTCGTGAGATAGGTCAAGGGCATAGACCTTGTTCGGGAATGGTGTGTGGACGTACATCATGTTACCGATGATGAGCGGTCCACCTTCGTGTCCGCGCAGCACGCCGGTCGAGAACGTCCAGGCGACCTGCAGCTTGCCGACATTGGATGCGGTGATCTGATTGAGCTTGGAGTAGCGCGTCGCGGCGTAATCGCCCGCAGGCATCACCCAATCCTTCGGATTTTGTGACATCTTTATCAGCTCTTCATTGGCTGATGCTGCTCCCATGGCGAATACCGCCATCGAGCTCAGGCAAGTTGCTAAAAGCATTTTCCGCATATTGGAGTCCTCCCTTTCGTGGTTTTTCTTCATGGTATTCTTCATGGTCTTTCAGGGTTCCCGCAGCAGCGAGCCCACTTGTTCTATTTTCTTCATCCCGATTCCTAATCGGTTCGAAAATATGAAACTTGCCCAAGAGCGAAGGGCGCTTGCTCCTAAGCGAAGCGCGCTGAACTTTTTGCAGCCCCGACATGCGAATAGCAAGCCTCGTCTGCATGTTGCGGAGCACCAACAAGGCTGTTGGCCTAAAGTCTCAGAGCAAGCTCAGGTTGATGTTCCGCTTGACGGGGTGGAAACTAAGTCGGAGGATTGTCAAAGGGATATCCGAGTGAACGGCGTTCGATTCTAACGACTGCCTCAATTGTGGACGAAAATCTGATTCAATGCGACGCGAAGCCTTGGGCGAGCGGTCACGTTTGATATCGAATCGGTGGCTGGAAATGTCCGATACAGTCCGAACGCTCAACACCGCCGGGATGGCACCGACCAAGCAGGTCCAGTGTTGGTCAGATGCCCTGACCGATCTCTGTGGTCGGTTTGACGTCGATCCGATGGAAGCCTCCTCGCTGGAAGCGCGGATCAATTTCACCACCGTTTCCCGGCTGAAACTCTGCCAGATCGAGGCAAGCCAGCATCGGATCACCCATACCGCTTCGCGGGTCCGCGCAAGCGATCATCCATACGTCAAGATCCTGTTTCAGACCCATGGCGTGTCCTACTTCGAGCAGAACGGCCGCCATATCGAGATATTGCCGGGCGATTGCCTTGCCTATGACGTATCCTGCGCACACACCATCGTCAGTCCGTCGTTCACCCGGCATGAGGTGGTCATCGTCCCTCAGGAGCTTCTGAAGGAGCGCGGTTTCCGCCCAGGCAAGATGTCGGCTTGCAAGCTGTCGGCGCGGACCGGGACCGGCCGGATCGCCTATGACTTCGTGCATGCGGCGTTCGGCGAGGCGACCAAGCTGTCGGCCAGCAGCGCCGTCGGGGTCGCGGATTCGCTGATCGATATTCTGCTGCTGCCGCTTCGCGAGGCGGATATGGTGTTCGACCGTGTCGGTCCGGAGGCGATGTATGTCAGGGCTCAAGCCTTCATCCGCGAACATTTGCGCGATCCGGAACTCAGCATCGACCAGATTTCCACGGCGCTCGGCTGCACCAAGCGCTATCTGCACATGTTGTTCAGCGAAAGAGGTGTGACCGTCAGCGACTACATCTGGCGGGCGCGGTTGCAGAATTGCCGTCAGGAACTGGAGACCCAGGCGGGAAAGACGATCACCGACGTCGCCTTCTCCTGGGGCTTTTCAAGCTCGTCGCATTTCAGCCGCGTGTTCCGCAAGTGTTTTGGCATCGTGCCGTCCGCCGTCCACAAGGCGCAGCACGGCGGCCTGTCGTCCGACATCTCGTGAGAACGATGCTCCGTTGGAGCGCGTAGATGCGATGCGTTCGCCTCATTTCTGCAGCACTTTTTGCCAGGCATCGCGCAGCACAACGGGTTCGCGGGGTGGCAGATAGGTGAGGCCCGTAGCGCTTCCGAATTCAGCGAGCTTTCCCGCGCTCTGCAAATCGGCAAGCGCCTTGTTCACGGCGACCAGCAAATCCGGATTGCCGGCGAGGCCGACATATCCTCGGTTGGCGCCGATCGGATAGAAATAGCCGGTGGCGATGAGCCTGGTGTCCGTATGGATCGCGCGATAGGCGTCGAACCGGCGCAGGTCGAGCAGGGTCGCGTCGAAGTCGCCGCGATCGAGCGCGCCCAGGAGATCGTCCCGGCCTGGCACCACATGGGTGATGTCGTCGATCAACTGTCCCTTGTTGAAGGTCATGAGGATGGCGTCCGCAAGCGTTCCACTTTCGATCGCAATGCGCAGACCGGCGAGGTCGGCGATGCCGGCGATGCGGCGGCCTCGCGCATTTGCACCGAGAACGACGGTCAACGGCGAATAAATGTAGGGTTGGCTGGGCGCCAGCGCGCCAATGGCCACGCGCCGCTTGCGGTCGGTTATGGTCGCGCCCTCGAAATCGGGAAGCTTCGCGGTTTTGACGCCGGGCGCGACGAGCGAATCCTCGGTGAAGGCGTAGCTGCCGACCAATGCGCACTGACCATCGGAGAGCAGCGCGTTGGCTTCGAGCGCCGGGCTTGAGTCCTCGTCGAGCTTGCTTTCGAACCACTGTATTTTCAAAGGCCGGCCGATCCGATCCGCGATCGCCTGGGCGAGCGTCACGTCGAAACCGCTACCCGGCTTGCCGCGGTGGTGGATGGAAAGCGGCGGCATGTCGGCGTTGAGACAGATGCTCAATGGCTCGTCCGCCGCGCGAGCCGGTATTGAGCCGGCCGCGATCAGGATAATCGTTGCCGCCCACACCGCAGACCAGGCCTTCATGGGGTTCTCCTGCTCGCGATATAGGCCCAGAGCGCGGCGATCTGGTCATCGCTCAACAGATCGCCCCAAGGCGGCATCCTGCCGTTCTTGCCCAGTTTCACCGTCGTCGTGAAGCGCGCTCGATCGTCGGGAAATTTGCGCAAATCGGGCGTGATCGTGCCGGAATTGACCATGTTGGGTCCATGGCAGTGCGAGCATTTCTCGGCAAAGGTATGTTTGCCTTCGTCGATCGACGCCTGGTCACCGGCCGAGCCTTGTTGCTGCGCGGCGGAGGTCGCAATCTGTCCGATCAACGCGACCACCACGGCGGCGCAAGACGCCGCCGTCCATATCGATATCTTCATCGTCACCTGTTCCGGACTCAGGGCTTGACTGCAAAGACCCAGAGCGATCCGCCGGCCGGCACCTGGGCCAGCCGCTCGTCGCCGGCGAACAGCGAATAGACGCCGCCATAGCCGCTCGTGACCGCGACATACTGCACGCCATCCTGCTGCCAGGTCACCGGCTGCCCTTCAATGCCCGAACCGGTCTGGAACTGCCACAGCTTCTTGCCGTCGTTGGCGTCGAACGCCTCGAACTCGCCGGTCAGCTTGCCCGAGAACACCACGCCGCCCGCGGTCGACAGCACGCCGGAGAAGCGTGGAATGTCGCTCGGCGCCGACCATTTCTCGTGGCCAGTCAATGGATCGATGGCTTTGAGCTGGCCGCGTGGACCATCGGGCCAGTCCCACAGGTCCGTCAGGTCCATGCCGAGATACCATTCGCCAGCCTTGTAGGTGGCGGGCTCGGTCTTGTAGTGGCCGCCGAACACCAGTGTGTTCGCATAGGCGAGGCCGGTCTGCGGATTGAACGACATCGGCTCCCAGTTCTTGCCGCCGAGGATCGACGGATAGACCACGACCTTCTTGCCATCGCGCGCATCTTTGGTGACGTCGGTCTCGATCGGACGTCCTGTCTTCATGTCGATGCCCGAGGCCCAGTTGACCTTCACATAGGGATTGGCCGCCAAGAGCTTCCCGTCGGTTCGGTCGAGGACGTAGAAGAAGCCGTTGCGGTTGGCATCCATC
>NZ_JBAURI010001262.1:0-10486 GCF_049581145.1 Bradyrhizobium sp. | reverse complement strand
GCCCGGCGCCGTCGACACGCGGATGACCGCCGGTCTGACCATCCCGAAAATGACGACCGCCGACGCCGCCACCGAGATCCTCGATGGCTTCGAGGCCGGCGAGGAGGAGATCTATGTCGGCGACATGGCCCGCGGCCTCGCCGAGGGACTAGCCCACGATCCGAAGGCCATCGAACGCCAACTGGCGCAGCCGGGTTGATCCGCTAGCCCGGCATCCTGAAGAACCGAGACATCGAACCAATGGGAGCAACCATGACGAAATCAAGATTCGCGCTCGCCGCCCTCGCCGCATTGGCGCTCGGCCAATCGTCGCTGCCGGCTTCAGCGGATTCCATTCCCGGCCTGCGCGGCCACGACCACACCGGCATCACCGTGCCGGACGTGAAGGCCGCCACCGCGTTCTTCACCGACGTGATCGGCTGTACGCACGCGATGTCGTTCGGCCCGTTCCGGGATGACAAGGGGACGTTCATGAAGGACGTGGTCGACGTCAACCCGCGCGCCGTGATCGACGAGATCAGCATGGTGCGCTGCGGCTACGGCTCCAACATCGAGCTGTTCCAGTACGAAGCGCCCGACCAGGCCAAGACCCTGCCGAAGAACAGCGATATCGGCGGCCACCACATCGCGCTCTATGTCGACGACATCGACAAGGCGGCGGCCTATCTGAAGGAAAAGAACGTCAGGACCCTGCAGGGCCCGATCCCGATCAAGGAAGGTCCCGCGGCCGGACAATCGATCCTGTATTTCTTCACGCCGTGGGGCCTGCAGATGGAGCTGATCAGCTATCCCAAGGGCATGGCCTATGAGAAGGATTCGAAGTCGTTGCTCTGGATGACGACGGAGCCGATGAAATAGCGGGTCGCGGCGTCGAAAGGGCGATTCAGGACGCTGCAGGGCCGGAACTGTTCGGAGCGATCAGCCCGCACGAACGCAGCGATATTCGGGATCAGCGCAAATAAAGCTCCCCTGATGCCGCTGCGCTCATCCGGGCTGAGCTTGCTATTGCCCGGTGCGGCCCAGATTCACTCGCCGGAAGGCTGACACGCACGACTTTACGGTATCGCGGTATCGCTGTCCGAGATCGACCGCGATAGCCGTGCTGGGGAGCGAGCGATGATCGTCGATGGCCGTTTGGCGCTGATTGTCGTTTCGCGCCTGATGGCACCAGCAGGAGCCGGTGCTCTCACGCGACAATCCACGCCGGCTCGAGGAAGGCATGGTGATCGCGATGGAGCCGCATGTGAACCACTGGCAGATCCAGGACATGTTCCGGGTCGGCGCGAACGGTCCGGAATTGATCTCGAGCAAGTTTCCGACGGATGAGATTTTCGCCTGCGGCTGAAGCCCGCAGGCCATCGCCGACTGTCGCGGCTTGAAGTTACAGCTCCTTGACCGTTTTCGCGCGCGTCGATGCGTTTCGCGCCGGCTTGGGATTCGATTCCAGATCAGCGATGGGGCGGCGATAGGTCTCGATGCGACGCAACCAGCCGACCCGCGCGTTGCCGATGGCGGGAGTATTCCGAATCCGCTGCTGCAGGACAAGCCGTGCCGCGTCGGCGAATTCCGCCAGCACGGCGTCCCGATCGCTCGTGGCGCCCCTCATGCTGAGAAGCACCTGCTTGAGACCCCATCCCTGCCGTTCCCCTGTCTGCTGGTTCAAGGCCGTTTCAGCCGGGTTGGTGCCTTCGCCCTTGAAATCGATGTAGTCGATCAAGGGATACTGGTCCCCGGAGGCCCGCGCCATGCGCGAGAACTGGGCAATGATGTGCGCGCGGTCCGCGCTGTCCGGCGTGTTTCTGAGAATCTTGTCCATGGCGCCCTGGGCGCGCACCACGAGAAATTGTGTTTGTTCTGCCACGGTATCGAGCAGGAATTGTCGCAGCTGGATCATCACCGGCGAGTTGAATTCCCTCTTGAACTCTGCGCTGTTCATCCAGGGACAGTGGGGAATGGGCGTCTTGTCGAGCCAGGGCGGCAACTGCACGCGCTGCTTGCGCAGGAACTCGATCAGGAGCGGAAACCCTTCCTCGAAAGACGCCGTCTTGCCGGCAGGAAACCAGATGAAATGACCGATGCCAAGCGAGGCAAAGTCCTCGCTCGCATTCCATGTCGTGATCGCATCGCGCCTGCCGGCCGTTTCGTTGAGCCAGATCTTCTGGCCGACCTTTTTGACCGCATCGGCGGACATCACGAGTTGCGGCACGGCGAAGTCCGCGGCCTTGCCCGCTTGCTGCGCCTCGGGCGGCCGCGCAACCGCTTCCCTTTCAAGTTTTGACGGCTGCGGCTCGGAGGGCGGCACGACGATGGCCGGCTTCGACTTCTGCGCCTCGGGGGTCGCCATGGCGACGGCCGGCTTCAACTTCTGCGCCTCAGAGGCCGGCACGGCGATGTCAGGCTTCGACTTCTGCGCCTCGGGGGCCGGCACGGCGACGGCCGGCTTCGACTTCTGCGCCTCAGAGGCCGGCACGGCGATGTCAGGCTTCGACTTCTGCGCCTCGGGGCCCGCCACGGCGATGTCAGGCTGCGACTTCTGCGCCTCGGGGGCCGGCACGGCGATGTCCGGCGTCGACTTCAGTGCCTCGGGGGACAACCCGGCGATGTCCGGCTTCGACTTCTGCGCCTCGGCGGGGGGCACGACGATGTCCGGCTTCGATTTCTGCTGCTCGGGCAACGCCGCAACCACATTCGCGCCCGGCGCTTGTGCAGCGGGCGGCGGCACGATTGCTTCTGTTTCCGGATTCGATGTCTGCGCCTCGGATGGCGGCGCGAGACCAGGCTCTCCCAGCTTTTTTCCGCTATCGACGACGCCCGTCGCGGCCGTCGATGCGGTTTGCGTCGACGCCGTTTGCCTGATGACGACGGCTGTGACGCCGCACGAAATCAACAATGCGCCGCAAGCAGCGGCCCACCTGTACTGCCATCTAGGTCTAACCTGCGTCGCAGTTTCGCTGCCGCTAGCTGCGCCGGTCGCCTCCATAAGATCATCGCCCATATCCATGTCTCATGGGGACGCATTTCGCCGAAAGCACGACTATTTTGGGACGAGTCGCTGACGCATGTCATTCCGCCGTCAACCGTCTCGCCAAAGCCGCAGTCCGGAGACAACGACTCGGTCGTTCGCGGCCGCGGCGAACCCATAGCAGATCAAGCCATGTACGCTGAGTCCTGAAGAGTGACAGTTTCCGGAGCACCGCGGCTTCGCGGGGCTCGCCACGCCTGACAGGACTTTCCAATCCTCCAGATCACCGTAAGCATGCAATTAGCCTCCGATGCAGCCCTTCATGAAGTCGCGGCGCTGCGGGCCGACCACCTTGCGATCGATCGCCTGCTTCAGGCAATCGAGATGGGCCTGCGCCATGCAAAGCTGCATCTGATCCTGCCGGTCCTGGCCTTTGATTTCCTGCGCCGCGGTCTGGCAGGCGCCGCGCTTGCCTGCTGCGGCGGTGTCTGCGGGCGCGGGACTGGCCTGCGCCGCGGGAGGGGGGCTGGCAGGAGCCGCTGGCGCAGCCGTATTGCTGGACTGTGCAAAGGCCGCGCTTGCGACAGCCAATGCTGCCGCCGTGACGATGGAACGCACAACATTTTTCATCGGTCATCTCCATTTGCGGTGACCCTGAAAGGCGTGGCCTGAATGAGCACTGAACAGGGAGCGCCGAGCATCGGCGCGGCGCCCTGACCTGCCTACGCCAGCAATTGCTTCTCGATTTCGTAGACCGGCAGCTTGACCAGATCCTTGTCGATCTCGCCGTGCAGCGCCTTGCGCACGGCGGCCGAGTAGTCGGCGCGGATCATGCCGAGCGCGCGCGGCGGCGCGACCATGGTCAAGGCGTGAGTCTCGCCGCTCGTGACCGCGTGATCGAGCCGGCCGGCGAGCGTTTTCAGGAATGTCCGCTCGGACTCCTCATGCCAGTCGGTTTGCTCGATCGCGCTGCGCGCGATGCCGGTCGACTCGTGCACCTTGCCGGGCCGATCGGTTCCCTGAGCTTGCGTCGACGGCACGGGATGCTCGTGCACCTCCTTGGTGTGCAGGTTGGGAAACATGCGGTCGCCGAGATTTTCCAGAATGAGCGCCTTGCGTCCGTCGCAGACCACGATCCAGTCACCGGTTCCGATCTTCATCTTGTCCATTGAAAGTGCTCCGTAGGATTTTGGAGGTTTGGCGGTGCGGGGGCGCCGCGCGTTCCGCAAATGCGGGGAAACGGATCAAAGCTCTTCTTCGAAATCCTCCAATGACATGCCGAACGCCGCCATCGCCTCCTCGAGATAGTCGGCGAGCATGGGCGTCTCGATCAAATAAGCCGCCGTGCGATTATTATGGGCTTGCGCTGCCTGATTGCGCAGATCGCGCCAGCTGTCGAGATCGCCATCGCCGCGACCGAGCCACATCAATGCCACGAGGTCGACCTGCTCGTCGACATTCAGGTCGCGGATAAAGCCGGAGAGCTCGGCGCGGCCGGTATCGCCGCCGGAACCGCGCGTCCCGTTGTCCGCGTCGTCGTCGGCGAGGTCGGAGATCAATTCCGGCGCGGTCGATTCGATGTCGGATTGCCGCGCCTTTGAGACGATGAAAAATACCTTCTCCGGCGAAATCGACAGGTTCGGAGCTTTAACCATGCGCAATATCTCCCATCGGACCTAAGTCCTCTGCCAACCGGCCGCTAGGCTAGGCGTTCCCGACAGGCCGTACTTTGCGCAGGATCAACGACGAAGCGGACCGGAACGGCCCTGGAACGCGGGCCGCCGCCCATCATCGGATCGTGAAAGGGCGCGGCCGCGCCGAATGCTATGTTGTCGGGATGGGTTGGTTGCAGAGATATTGCCGAGTAGCCCATGCGGCCCGGCCGAAGGTATCGGCTATCGCTGTCGCATGCGCGATTCCGATCCTCTGCGTGCCGCCTGCCGATGCGCGGGGCGGTCACGGATTTGGTCACCCTGGTTTCGGTGGCGAAGGTCTGCCCCATCAAGGTTTCGCTGGCCATCGCGGAGACGGAAGCCCTCCCGCAGGCGGCGGCCGCCGCCGCGGCAATGACGACTACGTCAAGGCAGCTTCGGCGGAACGTGACCGGTTACTGAATACCCAGCTCAAGAGCATCTGCCGCGGCTGCTGAAGCGCCGCGGTTTGAACTCACCAGGTCGTGTCGAACAACCCAAAATGCGGCTGCTGAGCAACCAGCATGACTGGACGAGCCGGACGAACGCGCGCGACCCTGCGCTTGAGCTGCGGCTTCAGGTCCGGCCGGATGGGCAGGGAAGCGTTGCCAGGCTGGGACGCGGCCATCGCCACGATCTTCGGCGTGGACGTCTGGCTTTCGACCTGCGACCCGCCCTTCGACTCTGATTTTTTTGGCGGCAACTGCGCGAAAGCCGCGCGGATCCGTGCTTTCGTCGACAAATCCGCCAGCGTCGGCTGGCCCGGTGCCGCTGTCTTCGCGATCGTCACGGCTCCAACCGTGGGCGCGCTGGTGTCAAACACCACGCGCTCCGGCCATTTGCGGTCGGAGTGGATGCGGACCGCAGGCAAGTCGGAGCCGGAATTCAATGTGCTGGGAAGAGGTACTTGCGGCAACACGGCATCGGATACGAACAACAGTGCAAGCAAGGCTCCACCGACAAAGACAAAGTACCGCAGCAAAGGCATTTCACCACCACTTCGAGCCACGCCCACGCGCAGACCATTCGCCTAACCGAGAATATACCGATAGGTTCCGGGAAAGGTTCACCGGTTCAACTGGAAATGTCACTTTTTTGAGACCGCCGCCACAGAATCCGGCGCGAATGGATAATCGGCGCCCTCTCAACGGAGCGACGCCGGTGTCGCGTTCTAGGCTCGGCTGGCCGCAATGGGCGAGCACTTGGCCCGGCTCGCGTTAACATTGACGAACCCGATATGCATGCGAACGAAGGTCCTCCGGCTCTTCATGTTGACGGTGTCTGGAACGACACGGGTGCGGTCGGTGAGATGGCTGCCGTCGCGGCGGGCGAAGGCACAGGTAATCTCGATATCCTTGACGGCGTAGGAATTGCGGTTGCGCAGCGTGAAGGTGACGAGCGCATTCGACCCCAACCCGCCGCGGTGCCAGGACTGCGACGAGATCATGACCTTGTCCAGCGGCGCGGGCGGGTCAGGCACGATCGCCTCCGCTGTCGCCGGATCGAACGGGAGATCCTCGGAATCGGGTGCATTCACCGTAGGAGCAGCGGACAATGGCACCGCTGACGAGGCGACTGCCACAAGTTGCACCGGCGCACTCCCGCTCCTGCGCGGCGCAAACAGCCAAACACCAGCTCCGGCAATCAAGCCGGCCGACAGCACGACGTACAGCAAGCTATGTCCTGGCTTGAGATATCGAGCGCGCGTCGTCTCCGACCAGTCTGAAAATCGGTGGCCGATCCTGGCGCAGCTACCCGGTTCGATGCGATCTGGCCCAGTGCTCATGGCGGCACCATTGACAGCGTGTCTCGTCAGCGCATGCATCAAATCCAAAGACGAGAATTAGGTTCCACCCAATCCCGACAATTGGAAGGCGACGACGTTTGCGCTCCACGGATGGACACGGGATGGCCACGCTGCG
Source organism: Bradyrhizobium sp. (assembly GCF_049581145.1). Classification (GTDB taxonomy): domain Bacteria; phylum Pseudomonadota; class Alphaproteobacteria; order Rhizobiales; family Xanthobacteraceae; genus Bradyrhizobium. The sequence goes on along the minus strand of NZ_JBAURI010001262.1, from coordinate 3,911 downwards.
ACGCGGCCGCTAACATGATCCGCCGCAGCCGGACGGCTGCGCAGCTCGCAAGCCATTGCGCTGCGACAAGGCGGCGCCAGGAAAACAGGAGATCGACAATGCCGACCGTCACGTGGGACCACGTTCATCTGCGCAGCCCCGATCCGGAGGCAACCGCCGCCTGGCTCGCCGACATCCTCGGCGGTGAGATCGTGCGCGGACCTGGCCGAATCGACGTCAAGCTCGGCGGCGCGAATATCTTCATCGCGCCAGTGAAGCCGGGCGATGGCGTCCACACGCCGCCCGTCACGCCCTATCAGGGGCTCGATCATTTCGGGCTGACCGTCAGGGACATTGACGCGGTCGCCGCCGAGATCAAGGCCAAGGGCGTCGAGTTCACCAGGGAACCGACGACGATCCGTCCGGGCGTGCGCGTCTGTTTCCTCCGCGGCCCGCAGGGCATCTCGATCGAGCTGCTCGAGCGCGACAAGAAATACGCGTAAACATCGGAGCTCTGGCTACGTCATGCTGCCGGGCATGAAGCAGCGGATCGTCACGCCGAGATAGCCACGGATCGGCCACACCATGGTTCGGCCGATTCGATTGGGCTCAGTGATCACGGCTTCGTCGGGAACATCGATCCACTGGCCGTCGAGCCGGACACGGTAATGTCCCTGGTAGGATTCCCAATCGACGTCGCTCACGGCGCTGCCGTCGGCGTCGGAACAACACGGTCCCCTGCCGCTCCTCAGACCATCGAACCACGCTTTCATTTCCGGCGTGGAATTGGCAAACTGGCCGTGATCGCGCGCGTAACTGAGTTGCGACGCGAGCGCGGTCACGAGCGCCGCACCTATGATTCGAATCGGCGTTCTCCAGCGATTCGCACGACGAAGCGGAAGGGCTTTGGTCGGGTACGCGTCACTCGTTTGACGCGGCGCATGGCCGCCGGAATTGATCCAGTTGCTCATTTTCTGCTCCAGCACCTACCCCAGGGGTGCCAACATGGCTATGCATTTCGCGGGCCAACTTCGTTCGTGCATTTGATTCGCTCTCGCTTTGGGTGTCACGTCACAAACGCGGCACCGATCGGTGAGGCGATGTGGTCAAGCTGCCGCGTTGCAGTGACTCGCAGTGTTTGGCATAACAGCTGACCGGTTTGCCGTGGGCGACGACAGCCGGCATCGGGACGTCATGAAGAACGGACTTTATTCGATCCATGTCACCCTGCTGGATGGGCGCGTCGGCAAGGGGAGTGGCGTCGTCGTGTTCCGCGACGGCAAGATCGTCGGCGGCGATGCCTATCTGTTTTACATCGGCACCTACAGCGTGAAGGACAACACCTTCAAGGGCGAGGTGCTGATCCAGCGTCACACCTCCAGCCCCGACGCCAATCCACTGTTCGGTGGCCCGAGCGCGGTCGGCGTCGGTGTCTCCGGAACCTTCACCGACACGCGCGCGGAGATGACCGGAACAGCCCTCGTCGGCAAGGCCAGCCAGATTTTCGGCGCCACGCTGCGCAGGCTCGCTGACCTCGACTAGTCGAGCGATTTTGAAATTCGAATCCTATCAGCGTCGTGATGCAGTCGTTCCCCCCTCCCTCCGCGCGCGTAGCGCGTGGTGGGGAGGGGAGAAATGGCGGTGCCATATGACAACTTTCATGGAATCGCTCGACTAGATCCGTTGTCCGAGTAAGGCCGGTCTACTCCCGGGGCGCTCACTCCGCGGCCTGTTCCAGCGGCGCGATGCGCGGCAGGATGATCTGGATGCGCGTGCCGCGGCCAGGTTCGGAATCAAGGTCGAGCCGGCCGCCGAGCCGGTTGGTGACGATGCTGTAGACGATGTGCAGGCCGAGACCGGTACCGCCCTGGTCCCTGCGCGTGGTGAAGAATGGATCGAACGCGCGGCGGCGGACGTCGAGACTCATGCCGCAGCCATTGTCGGCGAAGATGATCTCGACATTGTCCTTGCCGGACTCACGCGCCTGAATATCGACGACGCCGGGTCGGCTATCGGGGAAGGCGTGCGCGACCGAATTGAGAAACAGATTGGTCAGCACCTGGCCGTAAGGGCCGGGATAGCTGTTCATCATGAGATTGGGCTGGCACGAGACGTTCAGCGTCAAATTGTGCTTTCGCAGGCCGGGTCGCAGGCTCATCACCACCTGCTCGGTCAGGTCGGCCAGATCGAAGATCCGCTGGTCGGAGTAGTTGCGGTCGGCGGCGACCTGCTTGAACGACTGGATCAGTTCGGCCGCGCGATTGAGATTGGCGACGAGCTGGCCTGAGGCGTCGCGGCTGGTCTTGAGAAAGTCATTCAGGCTCGAGCGCCGAATCTCGCCGCGCGCCACGTCCTCGGCGAAGATCGCGGTCTTGCGCTCGAGCGCCGAAGCCACGGTCAGGCTGATGCCGACGGGATTGTTGATCTCATGCGCGACACCCGCCACCAGCCGCCCGAGCGCCGCGAGCTTTTCGGCTTCGATCAGCGAGGCCTGGGTCTCGCGCAGATTGCGCAGCGCCGATTCCGCCGCGTCACGCGCCTTGCGCATTTCCTGCTCGCCGCGCTTGCGTTCGCCAATGTCGAGCGCGACCGTGACGATGTGTTCGATTTCGCGTTCGGCATCGAGCAGCGGCATCTTGTTCACCAGCCAATGCCGCATGTTCCCTGACGAATCCAGATATTCCTCTTCGTAGAAACCGAGCCCGTTTCGCGTCTTCAGCACGCGCTGATCGTTCTCGTCGGTCTTCGCGGCGCCGTAGCGCGACATCAGTTCGGTCGTGGTACGGCCGATCGCTTCGCTCGGCTCGATGTCGAAGATGCCCGCCATGTAGCGGTTCATCAGCACATAGCGCAGGTTCTTGTCCTTGACGTTGATCACGGCAGGGACGGTGTCGATCACCTGCTGCAGGAGCCTGCGGCCTTCGGCGACGGCGCCCTCGGCGCGCTTCTGGTCGGTGATATCGCGCACCGTTCCCTCGTAGCGAACGACCTCGCCGCTCTCGTCGCGCACCCCGGTCGCGCTGTCCGCCAGCCAAAGCGTGGCGCCGTCGCGGCGGCGCACCTGGTATTCGAACTCGCGCACCACGCCGTCGCGGTGCATCAGCAACATGTACTGCTGGCGCGCCTCCGGATGAACGTAGACCGTTTCCGCCAGATCATCGATGCTGTTGATCAGCTGCTCCGGCGTGTCGTAGCCCATCATCCGCGCCAGGGCGGGATTGGCGTTGAGCAGCGCGCCGGCCGGCGTCGTGACATAGATCCCGTCGACCGAGCCTTCGAACAGTTTTCGGTAACTCTCTTCGGCGAGTCGCTGCTCGGCAAGCGCGCGCACCGCCGCCTCGCGCGCGGCATCGGCGTCGACCAGGGTGCGGCGGAACACTTCGGCCGCGCGGGCGATATCCCCGATCTCGTTGCTGACATCGGTATCGGGGATCGAGGCGTCCTTCTTGCCGGCCGCCAATGCCCGGATCGAGCTGGCGATTTCGGCCAGCGGCCGCACCGTGCGGCGGACCACGAAAATGGCTGCGAAAACCGCGGTCAGGACGCCGATCAGGCCGAGAATGATGCTCTGCCATTTGGTCGCACTCAGCGTGCGGGCGAAATCGTGGGACAACACCCTGCCACGGCCCGCGCTGAGCTCACGCAGGAGATCGGTGACCCGTCCGATCAGCCGGCCTTCGGTTCCCAGCACCTCGGTGTCCAGCCGGGCGATCTCGCTTTCCGTCCCCGCGATGGCGACGATCGCATCGGCATAGGCGTCGGCTGCCGACCGCAGCGTCGGATCGTCGATGGTCAACGCGCGCATGTCGCGGGCCGATTGTTCGGCGGCGGCGGGATCGTGCGCGAGCAACGCCGCCGCGATCTTGTTTTGCGCGCGGAACAGAGTCCTGGCGCTGGCCCGGTCGGGCACGTCGGCGACCGCCGCTTCGAAC
>NZ_JBAURI010001261.1:0-2106 GCF_049581145.1 Bradyrhizobium sp. | reverse complement strand
GTGCCCAAAAGAACGCCGGTTTGCGAAAGATAGTTACCGTTGCTGTCGGTGTTCCAGATGATGAAGGAGCCGCCGAGCTGCCAGGCGACTTCGTAGCCGCTCGCCGTCTGCACGGCGGCAACCGGAGTCCAGCCGTCGAACCCACCTGCCACGACGGCTGCGCCATTCAGCTGCAGATGCGGCCCGTTTCCGCTGTTGTTCTCAAGCGCGTACTGATCGGCGACCGCGACCAGCGAGGTCGTGCCGTCGGATTCGACCAGGGTTGACGTGACGCCAATCGTCCCGTCGCCATTGAAATCTTGATGGAAAACGGACTCGGCAACTTCCAGTGCGGTGCTGGTGCTCGAGAGAATGCCGGACTGAGAGAGATAGTTGCCGTTACTGTCCGTGTTCCAGATAATGAAGGAGCTGCCGAGCTTCCAGGCGACTTCGTAGCCGGTCGCGGTCAGGGCAGCGCCGACCAGTGCCCATGGACTGAGTTGGCCCGCGACTACAGGAGCGCCGTTAAGTTGCAGAAATGGCCCGTCTCCGCTCACATTCTCCAGCGCAAATTGATCTCCGACCTCGACCAGCCGGGTCGGGCCAAACCCGTTGGTATCGACCTGAATCACCACCGCCGGAGAAACCCAACCCAGGGCATCCATCAGCTGGATATCGGTCGGCGACAGCGTATTGGTTTCGCCCGGCGTGCCGGTACCGAAGACGTCAAGTTGGGTGAAATCGGCGGTATCGCCGCCATTGACGTGAGAGCTTCCGCTGTACTCGTTGTTGAACGACAGGCTCGATAGCGTCGTACCGCCATTGTAGGAGAAGTAGGTCGTTAGACCATCACGGCCGTCGCTGTAGTCGGCCACTCCGGACGAGTTGTAACGGAACAGGTCCATGACGCTCCAGAAGCTATTCTGGTCGCCCAGCCCCCCGATCCGCCCCATGCCGCCTTCGGAAATCTCGTGCGTCAACGCATTGGTGACGTCCTGCCCGTAGCTCCAGTTGTAGCTTGTGTTCAAGGTCACCGTGTCGTCGGGAGATTCACTGACCGTGGTCAGTCCGAGCATCCGCGCATAAGGCAGCGCCAGTTTAAATCCGGCTCCGCCGGATGGATCCGACGAAGGCAGATCGGCGACGGCCTGCTGCAAATAGATGTCGGTCGGCTCTCGCGACGCGAGCGAGGTCAGCGCGCTTTTCAGCGTCGCATAGCTGACCGAATCCACAAAGAAGCTGTTGCTCGCGAGTTCGCCGTTTTTTCCCTCGGCCGCAGCCGTGAAGGACTCGTTGATCGTGACCGCATTGCTCCACTCGCCCGCGATCGTCTGTTCCGCCGCCAGGGCGCAATTGATGTAGGCCTGCGAAAGTCCCGCCGCGAAGGTGTTGTTGAAGACAATGCCGCTGCCGGCGAAGCTGACGGTTTCGGTGAGCGAGCCGTCGGCCTGCGTCGTGGCCTGCGTGATCGTGACCCCGCTGCCTGTCGTTGCGGCTGCGTCGGGAACGGCGGCTTGGCTGACGTCCTGGGACGAAATCGGCGATCCGGTGCCCACGTCGTCAGACACAAACGTAATTGTCCCAACGGAGGTCGCGCCGTCCGCACTCGTAGCCGCGGCGCTACTCGGGCCCGGTTGCGCCACGACGGCTGATGCGCCGACGGCCGCTAGCGGATCCGCGCCGATGCCCGAATGATCGGGCAACGGCAGATTTGGAATCTGCACATCCGCGTCGCTTGAAAGGTCGACGAAATCGAAGGTGTCGGAAAAGCCGTCATCGAGGCCGCCATGATGATGCCACCTGATGAATGACCCTCCACCGCGCAGTGGCATGACGACCCTCAACTCCGCAACGACTTCGTTGCCAAACGCCCCACGAACAAGCTCTGGATGATGAATCGAGCACTTCGCCTGCAAATCTTACCCGGCCGGGTCATTATACGCAATTGGAGGTGGCATCAACAACGATTAATCGAAGGTTGTATTCCAGTTACACGCCTCTTTGAATTGCAGCTACCACGACTTTATCTCAGCCGCATAACGATCGATCAGGCCGCCGACCTCCAGCGGATCGTACCCCCACTGCGTTATCGCCCGCTCGGAGCAGAGCGTGAAGGAGGACTTCGCC
>NZ_JBAURI010001260.1:0-4203 GCF_049581145.1 Bradyrhizobium sp. | reverse complement strand
GGGTCCCGGCGTTCGCCGGGACGACGTCGAGTTTGTGGGGATGCGCGATCGCGCCAGAAAACTCCGGCGTCGTCCCGACCTCGAGCCGGGACCCATAACCACAGGCCGACATCGACACCCATAACCGCTCGCACGTTCAGCTCGCGCCCTCGATCTTCACGCCGTCCTGCAGCGCGGTCTGCCTGGCGCGGAAGGCCTCGGCGTCGCCGAAATCGGCAAATCCCTGGTAATGCGGGTGCGGCCCCAGCACCCGCCTCGCATGCTTGATCGGACACCAATAGACCTCGGTGCGCGCCGTCACCTCGCGGACAAAGGCGACCATGCCATTGGCATAGGAGCAATAGGCGCAATTGAGCCTCTCGAGCGCGTTGAGATAGGCGAGATGATGGCGGTCGAACACGAGGTAATCGCGACGGCGCACCTTCGGGATGCCGTAGGCCGGAAAGCAGATCGCCTGATAGATCATGACGGCAAGATCGAGCAGCACGATCGGGACGATCATCGCGTAGATCACCGGCGCGGTCAGCACGATCAGCGGATGAGCCTCGATCAGATAGCGCGACAGCCGCGTCCTGATCTGCCGGTGCAGCTCCAGCACCTCCTTCTCGAACACGATTTTCCGGTTTTCCAGCCGGAAGCGCAGCTCCTCGCGCCGCTTCGCCATTTCGACCTCGATCTCGGCCTCGACCGATCGCAGCTTCTCCATCAAGAGGTCGAGTTGCGTGGTCATGGCCGCGCTCCTTCCGTTGGTCCGCCCAAAGGGGCATGGAACAGTGGCGGAAGCAACCCGCGCCGGACCGCCGGACTGAACGATCGATTCCATGAAAGTTGTCATATGGCACGGTGGTTTCTCCCCTCCCCCCGCGTAGCGGTGGGGAGGGGTCGGGGGCGGGGGGTTGGCTCCACAAAAGCACTCTCTCATGCTGGCATCGAATATGCGGAAGCCCCCCCCACCCCCGACCCCTCCCCGCCACGCGCTGCGCGCGTGGAGGGAGGGGAGAAACGCGACGCCTGCTATGAATCGAATTTCAAAATCGCTGATCCAGCCGGAAAAATCCCGGCACATCGTGGCCGGCAGACTGTCAATCGCCGGCAAAAATTCCTAGATTGCGGCCATGCCGAAAACAGCCCCCAAAGCCGCCGCTCAACCGGCTGCCGTTCCCGCCGCAGCGCTGAAAGCCGGCGACCATGTGTTTCTGGTCGACGGCTCCTCCTACATTTTCCGCGCCTATCACGCACTGCCGCCGCTGAACCGCAAGTCGGACGGCCTGCCGGTCAATGCCGTGCTCGGCTTCTGCAACATGCTGTGGAAGCTGCTGCGGGAGATGCCGCCGGACAACAAGCCGACGCATCTCGCCATCATCTTCGACAAATCGGAAGTTACCTTCCGCAACAAGATCTATCCGGACTACAAGGCGCACCGGCCGCCGGCGCCTGACGAGCTGATCCCGCAATTTCCGCTGATCCGCGACGCTGTGCGCGCCTTCGACCTGCCCAGCCTGGAACAGGCCGGCTTCGAGGCCGACGACCTGATCGCGACCTATGCGCGGCAGGCCTGCGAGCGCGGCGCCACCACCACCATCGTCTCCTCCGACAAGGACCTGATGCAGCTCGTGACCGACCAGGTCACCATGTACGACACCATGAAGGATCGCCGCATCGGCATCCCCGAGGTGATCGAGAAATTCGGCGTGCCGCCGGCGAAAGTGGTCGAGGTGCAGGCGCTGGCCGGCGATTCCACCGACAACGTGCCGGGCGTGCCCGGCATCGGCATCAAGACCGCGGCGCAGCTGATCGTCGAATATGGCGATCTCGACGCGCTGTTGCAGCGCGCCGGCGAAATCAAGCAGCCGAAGCGGCGCGAGGCGCTGATCGCGAATGCCGAGAAGGCGCGGATTTCGCGGCAACTGGTGCTGCTCGACGACAAGGTTGCGCTCGACGTGCCGATCGACGATCTCGCCGTGCACGAGCCCGACGCGCGCAAGCTGATCGCGTTCCTGAAGGCGATGGAGTTTGCCACGCTGACCCGTCGCGTCGCCGAATATTCGCAGATCGACCCTTCGGATGTGAAAGCCGATGCGGGGAACAAGAGTGGGGTCGTGGCTTCGGCTCCGCCGCCTGCGGGACAACTCGGAGCGCGCAGCGAGCCGGATGGGAGCCTTTTCGCCGGCGGCGGCGGCACCCCCACCCCGCCCTCCCCCGCAAGCGCGCCGGGCAATCGGACGAGCAAGGCAACCGGAGACCGGCAAGACAAAGCGTCCAGCCTCAAGGGCTCGCCGATCTCGCTGGCCGCCGCACGCGCCGAGGCGGCGCGAAAACTGCCCGTCGATCGCACCAAATACCAGACCATCAAAAACCTCGATCAGCTCGAGGCCTGGATCGCGCGCGTGCACGATACCGGCCATTTCGCGATCGAGGCGAAAGCCAATTCGATCGATCCGATGCAGGCGGAGATCTCGGGCATCGCGCTGGCGCTCGCGCCCAACGACGCCTGCTACATGCCGCTGTCGCACAAGCAGTCCGGTGACGGCGTCGGGCTGTTCGATGCCGGGCTTGCGCCGGACCAGATCAGGGAGGGCGACGCGCTCGCGGCGCTGCGGCCGCTGTTGGAGTCCGCCGGCATTTTGAAGGTCGGCTTCAACGTCAAGTTCAACGCCGTGATGTTCGCGCAATCGGGCATCTCGCTGCGCAATTATGACGACGTGCAGCTGATGTCGTACGCGCTCGATGCCGGCCGCCACGCGCATGGGCTCGATGCGCTCGCCGAAGGCTGGCTCGGCCACGCCACCTTGACGCATGGCGAACTGACCGGCAGCGGCAAGAACAAGCTCTCCTTCGATCAGGTCGCGATCGACCGGGCGACCGCGTTTTCCGCCGAGGACGCCGACGTGATCTTGCGGCTATGGCGCGTGCTGAAGCCGCGCCTGGCCGCCGAACACATGACCGCGGTCTATGAGACGCTGGAGCGCCCGCTGGTCAGCGTGCTGGCGCGGATGGAGCGGCGCGGCATCTCGATCGACCGCCAGGTGCTGTCGCGCCTGTCGGGCGATTTCGCCCAGACCGCGGCCCGGGTCGAGGCCGAGTTGCAGGAGCTGGCCGGCGAGCCGATCAATGTCGGCAGCCCCAAGCAGATCGGCGACATCCTGTTCGGCAAGATGGGCATCCCCGGCGGCACCAAGACCAAGACCGGCGCCTGGTCGACCTCGGCGCAGATCCTCGACGACCTCGCCGAACAGGGCCATGAATTCGCGAAGAAGATCCTGGAATGGCGGCAGGTCTCGAAACTGAAATCGACCTATACCGACGCGCTGCCGACCTATGTCAACCGCGAGACCCATCGCGTCCACACGACCTATGCGCTGGCCGCGACCACGACGGGACGGCTGTCGTCGAACGAGCCGAACCTGCAGAACATCCCCGTGCGCACCGAGGACGGCCGGAAGATCCGCCGCGCCTTCATCGCCACGCCCGGCCACAAGCTGGTGTCGGCGGACTATTCCCAGATCGAACTGCGGCTGCTGGCCGAGATCGCCGACATCCCCGTCCTGAAGCAGGCGTTCCGCGACGGGCTCGACATCCACGCCATGACGGCCTCGGAGATGTTCGGCGTGCCGATCAAGGAGATGCCGAGCGAGGTGCGGCGCCGCGCCAAGGCGATCAATTTCGGCATCATCTACGGCATCTCGGCGTTCGGGCTCGCCAACCAGCTCGGCATCGCGCGCGAGGAGGCCTCGGCCTACATCAAGAAATATTTCGAGCGCTTTCCGGGCATTCGCGCCTATATGGACGAGACGCGCGAATTCTGCCGCAAGAACGGCTACGTCATCACGCTGTTCGGCCGCAAATGTCACTACCCCGACATCAAGGCGTCCAACGCCTCGGTCCGCTCCTTCAACGAGCGCGCCGCGATCAACGCGCGGCTGCAGGGCTCGGCGGCCGATATCATCCGCCGCGCCATGATCCGCATCGAGGACGCACTCGCCGCGAAAAAACTCTCGGCGCAGATGCTGCTGCAGGTGCACGACGAACTGATCTTCGAGGTTCCGGACGACGAGGTCGCGGCGACCTTGCCGGTGGTTCAGCATGTCATGCAGGACGCGCCGTTCCCGGCAGCATTGCTCTCCGTACCGCTGCAGGTCGACGCGCGGGCGGCGGATAATTGGGACGAGGCGCATTGAGCTGATCGATGTCGTGGGCCTACAC
>NZ_JBAURI010001259.1:0-2436 GCF_049581145.1 Bradyrhizobium sp. | reverse complement strand
GGCGATGCCTCGCTACGATCTCCTCAAGAAGCACCGATACGTCAACAAGACGTTCGTCCAGACCTCACGCGGCTGCCATCAGGGCTGCACCTTCTGCGCCGAACCGCTGATGAACGGCCTCAAATTCCGTTATCGTCCGGTCGACGAGGTGATCCGGGAGATGGAGAATTGCGGCGCGCGCACCATCTCGATCAATGACGCCGACTTCTTCGGCACCCCCGAGCGTCCGAAAGAGGTGATGCGCGCGCTCAAGGGGCGCGGCCTGCACTGGCAGGCGGGGGTGACCTCCAAGCTGGCGCAGGATGACGAGATGCTCGAACTCGCCGCCGAAAGCGGCTGCACCATGCTCAGCATCGGCTTTGAATCGATTTCGCGCGAGACCTTGAAAAGCGTGCACAAGCACGTCAATCGGCCGGAAAATTTCGCGGCCCTGGTCGACAAGGCCCATTCCTACGGCATCATGGTGTTCGGCCTGTTCATGTTCGGCTTCGACGGCGACGACACCTCGGTGTTCGACGAGACCATCAAGTTCAATATCGCGGCGAAATACGATGCCTGCGCGTTTTCGGTGCTCACGCCCTATCCGGGCACGCTGACCTGGTACGAGATGAAGAAGGCCAACCGCATCGTTTCCTTTGATTGGACGATGTATGATCAGGGCCACGTCGTCTACCGGCCGGCCGGCATGACGCCGGACGAGCTTCGCATCGGTCAATCCAGCGCCTATGAGGGCTTCTATTCGAAATCCTCGATCGCCCGCCGTTTCCCGCTGCGCGGCAAGCGCCATCACGCGCAGTGGCTGATCTATAATCTCTTCATGCGCCGGGCATCGCAGACCGAAAATATCGACTCGATTGCCGAACCGACTGCCGAGCCGATGCTGGCGCCGATGCCGCCGATCCTGCCGGTGAAGCGCGAATGGCGTGCGGCGGTGCTGGAGGCCGCGAACGGGGCTGAAAGCCGCCAGGCCGCAAGCTGAACCCGAAGCGGACTTCGCGCAAGGACGGATTGGAGCCCATCGGGACCGTGCGAAGCGCGGGTCCGATCGGCGTGATCCGCCGCTTGGATCTCCGCATGGGCATGCCTTCACCCTACATCGCATCGACGCGTTGGTTATGGCCCGTTCATCGGCAGACGGTTCGGACCGCGCCCGCCTCGCCATAGGAAGATTCTCGCAGGCACAACGACTGCTGTGCGATATAGCGCCTGTTTCGCGCGGGGCGCGCACGCAGCCACGAGCGACCGGCCCGGATCGAGCGTGCGGCGAGGTCACGCAGCGCAACGGTGCACCGGCGTTCGCCGGAGGGGCCGGACGGGCCGTCGGCTCAGGCCACGTTGATGCCGAATCCCAAGGCCAGGTTTTTCCAGACCAGGTTTTCCAAACCAGGGCCTTTCGCGCCATGTCCAGGTGACAACCCAGCCTCGGCAAGCCCGGCACTGGATCGGCGCGGGCGCGTTGGCTAGATCTGAATGGCGTGGCCGCAAAGCAAAATAGAAAACGGCCAAAATTGAAAACGGGAGGAATACAACGGATGTCCGTCATCGAGCAGGCGACCCCACGCCTCAAATGGATTCAACGCGTCGCCCTGGCGATGCTGGTGGTCGCGGGCGTGGTCAATTATATCGACCGCGCGACGCTCGCGGTCGCCAATCCGCTGATCCGGAATGAGCTCGGCCTCTCGATTGCGGACATGGGTTACCTGCTGTCGGCTTTCCTGTGGGCCTATGCGTTCTCGCAATTGCCCACCGGCGCGATGGTCGACCGGCTGGGGCCGCGCATCCTGCTCGCCTGCGGCCTCAGCCTGTGGTCGCTGGCGCAGCTGCTCGGCGGGATGGTACAGAATTTCGGACAGTTTTTCGGCGCCCGCGTGCTGCTCGGCATCGGTGAGGCGCCGCAATTCCCGACCGGCGCGCGGGTGGTGCGCGACTGGTTCAACCAGCGCGATCGCGGGCTCGCCACCGGCGTCTTCAACTGCGCCTCCTCGCTGGGCACGGCGATCGCGGTCCCCTTGCTGACCTTCCTGATGCTGAGCTTCGGCTGGCGGGTGATGTTCGTGGTGATGGGCGCCGCCGGCCTGATCGTGGCCGCCTTCTGGTACCTCGTCTACCGCAACCCCACCGAACTCCCGTTGACGGCGGAGGAGAACAGCTACCGCACGCAGGGCGATCCGCGGGGTCAGCGCACGCAGGTCACGCTGCGCGAATGGAAGACCTTGTTCCGGTTCCGGACCACCTGGGGCATGGTGTTCGGCTATTTCGGCTGCATCTATCTGACCTGGATCTACACCGCATGGCTGCCCGGCTATCTCGAGATCGAGCGCCACATGAGCGTGAAATACACGGGATGGGCCGCCGCCGTTCCGTTTGCCTGCGGCGTGGTCGGCGGCGTGTTGGGCGGCTATCTCGCCGACATGCTGGTGCGGCGCGGCGTCGAGC
>NZ_JBAURI010001258.1:0-10420 GCF_049581145.1 Bradyrhizobium sp. | reverse complement strand
GCGTGAGGATTGCGGCCTCACCGGCACCCATGTCGGCTGCGAGCACGGCGTCTGCGGCGCTTGCACCATCCTGTTCGACGGCGCGCCAGCCCACGCCTGTCTGCTCTATGCCGTGCAGGCGCAGGGCCACGCCATCACGACCATCGAGGCGTTCGCGGCAAATGGCGAACTGTCGGTCGTGCAGCAGGCGTTGCACGAGGAGCACGGCCTTCAATGCGGATTCTGCACACCCGGCGTCGTCGTCACCATGGAGGCTTGGCTGGACGAACATCCGGACCCGACCGAACCCGAGATCCGCGAGGCGCTGTCGGGCAATCTCTGCCGCTGCACCGGTTATCACAACATCGTCGCAGCGGTGCTAAAGGCAGCGGCGCGGCGACGCGCGGGGGTGAGCCGGTGACAGAGCCACGCACTATCGGCGCCGCGTTGCCGCGCAAGGAGGACTTCCGCCTCATCACCGGGCAGGGGCGCTATCTCGACGACATCGCCGTGCCGAACTGTCTACACGCGCATTTCCTTCGCTCGCCGCATGCTCATGCACGCATCGTCGTCATCGATTGCAAGGAGGCGCGCGCCGCCGAGGGCGTCGTTGCCGTGGTGACAGGGCGCGAACTCGCCGAATGGACGACGCCGCTGCGGATGGCGCCGCCGATCGAGGGGCTGCAGCCGACCGAATGTCCGACCATGCCGCTCGACAAGGCTCGCTTCATCGGCGATCTCGTGGCCTGCATCGTCGCCACCGACCGCTATTTGGCGGAAGACGCCGCCGAGCTGATCGAGGTCAGTTATGAGGCACTCGAGCCGGTGGTGGACCTCAAGCAGGCGCTGGCAACGGACGCGCCATTGGTCGACGATCATCTTCCCTCGAACCTTGTCGCGCGTCAGAGCTTCAGCGCCGGCGACCCGGGCAGCCACTTTGCCGAAGCGGAGATCGTGGTCACGGCCGAATTCCGCCAGGCGCGGCAGACCCACGCGCCGATCGAGACGCGGGGCTGCTGTGCGCTCTGGGACGGCGGGCGGCGCCATCTCACCATCCATATCGGCAGCCAGGTGCCGCACCCGTTCCGCACGCAGCTGGCGCGCCGCCTGCGGCTGACCGAGTCGCAGGTGACTGTCCTCTGTCCCGATATCGGCGGCGCGTTCGGCCAGAAGATCGCGCTCTACCGCGAGGAGCTGACCGTGGCCGCGCTGGCGCGGCAGCTCGGCCGCCCGGTACGCTGGCGCGAGGATCGCGCCGAGAACCTGATTGCGGCGAGCCATGCCCGTGAAGACGTCGCGCGCATCCGCGCCGCGGTTGATCGCGATGGCCGCATCCTGGCGCTGGAACTCGAGATCGCCGAGGATTTGGGCGCCTACTGCTTTTACCCGGCGAACTATCTCGCCCGCGTGGTGGCGATGATCCTGACCGGCCCGTATCGGATCGACGACTATGCCTTCGACGTCAAGGTTGCGTTGACCAACAAGTGCGGCAACGGCCCGATGCGCGCGCCGATGGCGATCACCAGCTGGGTGATGGAAGGGACCATCGAAGCGATCGCGCGCCGGCTGGGGCTCGATCCCGTCGAGGTCCGCCGCCTCAATATGCTGCAGCGGACCGACCTGCCGTTCACGATGCCGTCGGGGCTCCTGGTTGAGGACATCACGCCACGCGAGACCATGGAAGCGGCGCTGCGGATCTTCGACGTCGCTGCTTTTCGCGAACGCCAGGTGCGCGACCGTATCCGCGGCATCCATCGCGGCTTCGGGCTGTGTTGTGTCGTCGAGTCGACGACCTACGGCTCGGCTTTCTACAAGGCGGCCGGCATTCCCGGCTCCGGTCACGAAGCCGGTTGGGTGAAGATCGAGCCTTCGGGCGCGGTCAACGCCTCGGTCGGCCTGATGGCCTCGGGCCAGGGTTATGAAACCACCTTCGCCCAGGTTGTCGCGGACCCGCTTGGCATCGATCCCGCCGAAGTTCATATCCATCTCGGCAACACCGACACTGCGCCCTACGGCATGGGAAGCCGTGGCGCGCGCGGTGGCACCGCCGGGGGAGGCGTGCTCCTGATCGCAGCCCAGACGATGCGCGACAAGGTCCTGACGATCGCGGCCGCGCTGCTCGGCCTCAACAGCAGCGGCGAATTGCGCCTACGGGGCGGCCGGGTCGAGCGCCAGCTTGACGGCGAATGGCACGCAGCCGGCCCCTCGCTTGCCGACATCGCCCATGTCGCTTATTTCGATCCGCTGCGGCTGCCGCCGGGCCTCGCGCCCGGCCTCGAAGCTCACTGCACTTATGATCCGCCGCCGATGACCTTCTCCAACGCCACGCATCTGTGCGAAGTGCGCCTCGATGTCGCGACCGGCCATGTCATCGTGGAGCGTTACCTGGTCGTCGAGGACTGCGGCACGGTCTACAACCCGGCGATCGTCCGCGGTCAGCAGCAGGGCGCCATCGCTATGGGCATCAGCGGCGTGCTGCTCGAGGAGGTGGTCTATGACGAGACCGGCCAGAATCGTTCGGGTAGCTTCGCCGATTATCTGCTTGCCACGGCCGTGGAGATCCCGCCGATCGAGGTGGTTTCGCAGCATACGCCTAGCAGGCAAACCCCGACGGGCAGCAAAGGCATGTCAGAAGGCGGCGTGATGGGTGCCATCGGCGCGCTGCCGAGCGCGGTCAACGACGCGCTGGCGCCGTTCGGCATCGTGGTCGATCGTCAGCCGCTCACTCCGATGTATCTGCGCGAATTGCTGCGCGACCGGAGCATTGGGAAACGAGGATGATGACGCCTGGGGCAGCCGAGATTTCCACTTGATGCTATGGCAGCCGTTCTCGACAACCACATCGCTCGCCGCCTGGTGCGTGAGGCTTCGGTTCCTCAGGGGAATCGCGAACTGCCTATGCAAAGGATCGGGCGGAGTATCGCAGGTTTTGGCTGGTGTGGGATACGTGGGCTTACACCATTGTCTTGGTTTGTCGAGAAGACGCGGTGGGTTCTCAGAGACGGGGATGGGGTACCCCGCTAAAAGCGGTCGGATACGTAGCGGCCTTACTAGTGTTCGTCATCGCGGCAACGGTGCGCAAAACTCTAACGCCGCTTGCTGGAGCGACATGCCCAGCCCATCGTGCCAGACGATCTTGATCAGTTGTCGCGGTGCCGCGGAACACAGGGAGGTCTCCGACGTGGGGGCGCGCCTGAAGGGCTTCCGGCGCCAGCAAGGCTGGCAAGTTCATGCTGCAGCGCATGTCGGTGTGCGGTGTGGCCGGTCGCAATCCGCTCCCGCGCGCGCTGATGCAACGGGGATCATCGTCGTAGTCCATCAGCCAGCCTCGCGACCGCGGTCTTCGGCGTCGACGCGTCGACTGGACCTGTGATCCTCATCCTGGCTCCGGTCGCAAACTCAATCTCGATCACCTCGCCACTAGCCGATCCAGACGGGTCAGGCAGGCATTGTCCTCGCTTCCAGGACCAGCGTCGCCCAGCACAAGCCGATCTATGGGGCAGCCGAACCGGATGAGCGATACATCCTAAGCCGTGGAGCATCACCTATTTGGACCGAGGGGGGCCGCTCCCGTCCTCACTGAGAACGCCGCAACGATATCGCAACGAAATGGGTGAAACGACCGTGAACAAAACGAGACGTAAGCACTTGCCGCAGCGAGAAAAATCAATAACTTAGACGATACCCACTACGTTCGGGACGCAGGGGTCGCAGGTTCGAATCCTGCCACTCCGACCAGAAATCGCTCGGTTTTTTCTTCTCATTTCGATCCTCGGTCAAGTCGGCCACCGTTTCGGCCACGGAAGCATACCGACCCTTTTGGCCGATTTCCCCGACCCGCGCAGGTGGTCGGGATGATGGTGCCGATAGAGGTGTCCGGGACTTCCGCGGACGCACCCAGGAAGCCGGTGGCTTCCCAGATCGGCAACCCGCGCTGCGTCAGCCATGTCGCTGGCGGTGCGGCGCAAAGGTGTGCGGGATGGCGTTGCCCGGCAGACTGGCGAGCCCCGCAGCCGTTTTGAAGCCGCCCTTGATCGAAACGCTGAGGCAATACGCGCCAGTCCGAGTCCCAGTATAAAGGCCAATCAAAATAGATCGGCGATATGTCGCCAGGGGCCGGCTGCTTGTGCTCACCGGATCACCCATTGACATCGCCGGATGGATCGCCTGCTTCTCTCGATCGCGCCGGCTGTGTTAGATCAGCGCTGCCGCTTCGTTTCGCGTGAGCCACCAGTCGCGGGCCTCTCCCTTGGGCGGCAGCGACGCGCGTACCACGTCCCCGGTGAAAGCCTTCACTTTGCATGATGGTTGATTGCGGCGCGAGCGGTCTCGATGCCGCGGCGCGCCGCCGCGATGTTTGATCTCGAGGGGGTCCATCAGTGAGTTGATGCGTGTCACAAGTGTCATCTTGGTGTCAGGCCTGCCTCGCACAACAAATTCCGGCAGTTCGGCTTGCCAGGGGCATGGACGGAAAAAGGAACCGCTGTCCGCCGGTTGCGTTTAGGAACGTCTGCCGGAAGAAACAGTGGCGGACCTGCCGTGTCGCGGCCAGTAACGTCAATGCTCGCTTCCCGGCACCATGTTCCGTCTTTGGCTCCGGGCCAGTCCACTCGCGCCGATGCTTCCGCAGGAACGGCTCCAATGACGTCGACAATCGAGGACTATGCGATCATCGGCGACGGTAGGAGCTGTGCGCTGGTTGCCAAGACAGGATCGATCGATTTCCTTTGCTGGCCCAGGTTCGACAGCGATGCGTGTCTTGCGGCCCTCTTGGGCGATGAGCGGCACGGCTATTGGCGTGTTTCCCCGGCCGGATTTGTCTCGCAGACCAGCCGCCGCTACCGCAAGGACACGACGATCCTTGTCACCGAGCATGTAACCGATACTGGCTGCGTTCGCGTGACGGACCTCATGCCCTGGCATGACGGCGCATCGTCGATCATCCGTACCGTAGAGGGGCTGGCGGGCGAGGTGCAGATGGCAATGTCGTTGAAGCTTCGCTTCAGCTACGGTCGGATCTCGCCGTGGAGGCAACGCCACGAACGCGGTCTGATCTTCGAGTCCGGTGCGGACCGCGTTGTCCTCGACTGTCCCGTCGAACTGACCATGGACACCGACGATGTCAGCGCCCGCTTCGTGCTCGCCAAGGGTGCAAATATCGCCTTCGTCCTGAGCCATTCGCCCTCAACGATGGCGCTGCCCTCGCCATTGAAGGTTGATGCGCTGATCAAGGCAACGGAAAAGGAATGGAAGAGCTGGATCGGCCGATTCAAGGCGAAATGCCGCTGGGGTGAACCAGTGCGACGGTCGTTGATCACGCTGCGCACCCTGATCGACCGGCAAGGCGGTGGGGTCGTCGCCGCCGCGACATTGGGGCTGCCCGAAGTTCCGGATGGATCGGCGAACTGGGACTATCGCTACTGCTGGCTGCGCGACTCTACCTTCACGTTGACCGCGCTGCTCAACGCCGGCTTCCATGACGAGGCGATGCGCTGGCGCGATTGGATCTTGCGCGCCGTCGCCGGGCAGCCCGACGCCATGCAGATCGTCTATCGGATCGATGGCAGCCGGCGGCTGGAGGAAAATATCGCCGAATGGCTGCCCGGTTATCAGGGCGCGCTTCCGATCCGGATCGGCAATGCCGCCTCCACACAGGTGCAACTCGACGTCTTTGGCGAACTGATGGACAGCTTCGACGTCATGGCCAAGGCGGGTATCGAGCGCTCGGAGCGCATCGTCGAAGTCGAGACGGCCATCGTCGAGCATCTCGAGAAGGTTTGGGACAGACCGAGCGCCGATATCTGGGAAGGCCGCGGTGCCCCCGAACGATACACCTACTCTCAGGTTATGGCCTGGGTCGGTATCACCCGCTTCGTGGCAGCCCATTCCGACAATCAGCGGATCGATCAAGGTCTGGTCGCGCGGCTGAAGAAATTGGGCGAGGCCATGCATCGCGCGATCTGTGAGCGCGGATATTCCAGCAACCTTGGTCATTTCGTTCAGTATTATGGCGGCGACACGCTGGATGCCTCCTTGTTGCTGCTGCCGCTCGTGGGCTTCCTGCCGGCCGATGATCCGCGCATCGCCAATACGATCGCTGCGATCGAGCGCAATCTGATGGACGGCGGGTTGGTGCGGCGCAAGCCGGCGCGGCCCGATGGGCATGACGAAGGCGCCTTCCTCGTCTGCTCGTGCTGGTTGGCGGATTGCTACAAAATGCAGGGCCGCGACGACGAAGCCGCGCAGATGCTGGAGCGGGTGATTTCCGTCGCGAACGATGTTGGTCTGCTCAGTGAAGAATACGATGTCGGCAGCCGCAGCCTGACCGGCAATATTCCGCAGGCCCTGACGCATCTGGGCCTGATCAACACCGCCTTGTTCCTGTCCGGTCCGGTGATCAGGCGAGCCGGCGCATGAGGGCTGGGCGAGCACTGGTGAGCCTTCTTGCCATGCCGCCTGTGGTGGCGCTCGGCGGCTGTGACGTCCTGAGGCTCGGCGTGATGAACCACGCCGGCCCGATCGCCGCAAGCCAATGGCACCTCTATATCATCGTCGGCATCGTCCTGACCTTCGTCGCCGGACCCGTGCTGCTGCTGACCCCGCTCTTCGCCTGGCATTACCGGCTGTCAAACAAGCATAGCGCGTTCCAGCCGAACTGGCGGTTTTCATGGACCCTGGAGGGTTTTATCTGGATTCCGCCGGTCGGCATCGTCATCGGCCTCAGCGTCCTGCTGTGGACTTACACCCATGCGCTCGATCCCTATCGGCCGATCGCGGCGGCTCAGCCGCCGCTCCAGATTCAGGCGGTCGGGCTCGACTGGAAATGGTTGTTCATCTACCCGGATCAGGGTATCGCGGCGGTCAATCAGCTGGTGATACCCGCCGGCCAGCCGGTCCATATCAGCCTGACCAGCGGCACGGTCATGCAGGCGCTGCTGATCCCCCAACTCGCCGGCCAGATCTATGCGATGGGCGGAATGACCACCCAGCTCAACCTGGCCGCTTCCCGTCCCGGGACCTATCGCGGCGAGAACACCCAGTTCAACGGGGACGGCTTCCAGAACGAGAAATTCGACGTGGTCGCGTTGCCGCCTGAGGCGTATGAGCGCTGGCTGACGCAGATGCACGTCGCTTCTCATGCGCTCGACGCCACCGCCTATGCCGGGCTCTTCGAAAAATCGTCGCCGCCGCAACCGATTTTCTTCTCCTCAATTCCACCCGACCTGTTCCAGCGCATCCTCAAGCAAACCCGGAACCCGAGCCATGACGACTGAGGGCATCTGGCCAGCGGTGCTGGGACGCTTCGACTGGCACGCGTTACCTTTCGTCCGAGCCTGGGAGGACCCCACCGCCAGCGAAATCATCGGCGCGTGTGCCGCTGCGATCGTCGTGATCGGCGCCGTCGTGACCGTGGTGCTGATCACCCGGCTCGGCAAGTGGCGCTACCTGTGGTCCGAATGGCTCACCAGCCTGGATCACAAGAAGATCGGCGTCATGTACATCGTGATCGCCTTCGTGATGCTCAGCCGGGCGCTGATCGAAGCGGTGCTGATGCGGATGCAGCAGGCGGCGGCTGTCAACCATCCCGGCTTTCTTGCGCCGGATCATTTCGCGCAATTGTTCAGCACCCACGGCAGCATCATGATTTTCTTCATGGCCATGCCGTTCCTCACAGGCATCATAAACTATGTCATGCCGCTGCAGATTGGCAGCCGCGACGTCGCATTCCCGCTGCTCAACTCGATCAGCCTGTGGCTGACCGGCGGGGCGGCCGGGCTGATGATGGTATCATTGGTCATCGGCGAATTTTCGACCGGCGGCTGGAGCGGCTATCCGCCCTATACCGAACTTGCCTTCAGCCCGGGGGTCGGGCCCGACTACTGGATCTGGGCGGTTACACTCGGTTCCATCGGATCGACGCTGACCGGGCTGAATTTCGCGGTCACCATCTACAAGATGCGCTGCCCGGGCATGCAGCTGATGCGGATGCCGCTTTTCGTCTGGACGGCGCTGTGCACCAGCATTCTGATGATCTTCGCGATGCCGCCGCTGACCCTTGCGACCGCGCTTCTGGCGCTCGACCGCTATCTCGGCTTCCATTTCTTCACCAACGACCTCGGCGGCAACATGATGAACTACGCCAACCTGTTCTGGCTGTTCGGTCACCCCGAGGTCTACATCCTCATCCTGCCGGCCTTTGGGGTGTATTCCGAGGTGGTCTCCACGTTCTCCAGCAAGGAACTTTACGGCTACACCTCGCTGGTCCTGGCGACGATGGCGATCGCCCTTCTGTCGTTCACGGTCTGGGTGCACCACTTCTTCACCATGGGACAGAGTGCCGATATCAATGCCGTGTTCGGCATCGCCACGATGACGATCGGCGTGCCGACAGGGGTCAAGATCTACGACTGGATTTGGACCATGTTTCGCGGCCAGGTGCGCTTTACCGTGCCGATGCTCTACTCGCTCGCCTTCATGATGACCTTCGTCCTGGGTGGCTTCACGGGCATCCTCCTCGCCTTTCCGCCTCTCGACTATCTGGTGCACAACACCGTGTTTCTGGTGGCGCACTTTCACAACATGCTGATTCCCGGACTGCTCTACGGGATGCTGGCGGGCTATCATTACTGGTTTCCCAAGGCCTTCGGTTTCCGGCTGGACGAAAAATGGGGCCGCATCGCGTTTGGCTGCTGGGTGATCGGTTTCTACCTGGCGTTCATGCCGCTCTATGTGCTCGGTGCAGCCGGCATGGCGCGACGTACGCAGGAGGTGTTCGAGCCCGCTTTCCGACCCTGGCTCTATGTCGCGGGCCTGGGCGCCCTGGTATTGTTCTGCGCACTGGCATCCCTCTTCATCCAGTTGTGGATCAGCATTCGCGACCGCAACGCCAACCGCGTGTTTGCCGGCGACCCCTGGGACGGGCGCGGGCTGGAATGGTCGACTTCGGCGCCGCCGCCGGAATACAATTATGCGGTGCTGCCGCACGTCCACGGCCTCGACCCGTTCTTCGACGGCAAGCGCCGTGGCGACTGTTATACGGCGCCCGCATCCTATGATGACATCGAGCTTCCCAAAAACAGCATGACCGCTCCCGTGATCGGCGTGGTCGGCGCCGCAACGGCGTTCGGCCTCGTCTGGCACATGTGGTGGCTCGTGGTCGTCGGCGCGCTGGCGATCATCGCGACGGTGATCGCCCGAAGCTTTGCCCGCGATGTCCACCGGATCATCCCCGCCGGCGAGGTCGAGCGCGCCGAGCGGAACTGGCTGCGTGCCGTGACCGACGCGACGCCGATCCCGCGAGAGGTCGAGATGACATCCGTCAACCAGGGCCTGGCCGAGGTATGCAGATGAGCGCGTACGAGCTCAAATATCCGGGCCTCAATCTCGGCAGCACCGACGAACTGACCCACGAACAGGCGGAAAACGGCATTTTCGGCTTCTGGGTGTTCTTGATGAGCGACGCGGTGATCTTCGCGCTGCTCTTCGCCACCTATGGGGTCATGCTGTCGGGCACCGCCAACGGTCCGACGCCCGCCGGCGAATACAAAATGCTGCCGGCCTTCATCGAAACCCTGATCCTTCTGACCAGCAGCTTCAGCTATGGAATGGTCTCGGTGGCGATGAAGCATGGCGCCCCGCGCCGCCGGTTGCTGGCCTGGATGGGCCTAACCCTTCTGCTCGGCCTTGGCTTCATCGGCATGGAGCTGCATGATTTCGCGACCATGTTCGGCGATGGCGCCTATCCCTGGCGCAGCGGATATCTATCGTCCTTTTTCGCGCTGGTGCCGCTGCACGGGCTGCATGTCTTCTTCGGCAGCCTGTGGATCGGCGTGATGATGGTACAAGTCCTGACGATAGGCCTGGACGCACGCGTCAAAATCAACATCCTGCGGCTCGGCCTGTTCTGGCACTTTCTCGATATCGTGTGGATCGCGATCTTTTCGGTCGTCTATCTCGAGGGATTGATCCGGTGAGCAGCCCAAACGACGGCAAGCAACAGGAAATCCGCTCCTACGCCATCGGCTACGGCCTGTCGCTGGCACTGACGGGTGCGGCTTTCGCCGCCGTGCGCTGGCCGAACTTCGCATCGAAGGCGACGCTCGCCATCGTATTCGGACTGGCACTGATCCAGATGGTCGTGCATTTCAGATTTTTCCTGCACGTGAGCCTGCGCAAATCGGCGCGCGACGATCTTCAGCTGATCCTATTCTCATCGCTGATCGTGATGCTCATGGTTGCGGGCACGCTCGTCATCCTGTTCAACCTGCACGCCCGGATGATGTAGCGCCTGGAATTCGTCCGAGGCGTCCGCGTGGCGAAGCGATCGCAGTGCGGATCGCGATCGCCTGGATCGTCAGGGGAGCGATCGACGCGGTCCACGCTGACGCCACTCAATGGATTTCTGGTGCGCGAGCGCTCGTGGTGCGCCATGGTCTGGTGA
>NZ_JBAURI010001257.1:0-3990 GCF_049581145.1 Bradyrhizobium sp. | reverse complement strand
CAATCATGAAGCACGTGCCCCATGATGATGACATCCGCTTTCGGCAGCGGGTCCTCGAAGAAACTTCCGCCGTGAAACCGCACCCGGTCAGCCAGTCCGCGGTGAACGATGAATTCCTCGAAGATCGGCTTGACCGGGGGAAGGTCGAAACCGACACCGGTGAGGTGCGGATGGGCGAGCGCCAAGGTGGCGGGGACCATGCCCTGAGCTGCACCAAGGTCCATGAAGCTGTTGTAATCCTGCCACGGAAACTTGGCGGCGATCGCATGGGCCGTACCTGCACTTATTCCACTCATCGCGGCCAGAAAGCCGCGCAGCCGATCCGGCTCGGCATACAACGCCGCGAAGATGTCGTCTCCGCCGCCCTTGCTCTCGTTCTGCAATTTGCCTGTGCGCAGTGCCTCCGTGAGCGATCCCCAGAAGCCATAGAGCCTGGCGTTTGCCATCTCCAGCACGCCACCGATATAGGATGACTTGGCTCGATCGAGAAACAGGTCGGTGTCCGCGCTGTTTCTGTAAACGCCGTTCTCGCGCTCGAGCAATTTGAGCGCAACCAGCGCATCGAGGAAGTCGCGGGCCGATCGCTCGTGAAGTGCAAGCTTTCGTTGCAGCGTCGGCAGGTCGGCGGGTGCAGCCGCCAACGTGCTGAACACTCCAAGTTCGACGGCACTCAAGAGCGTTTTGGATGCCCAAAAGCCCATACCGAGCTGCATGATATGATCTGGTGTTGCTGCGCTCACGTCTGATCCTCAACCTGATTGTACGCGGTCGAGTGTACGTTTCGTCCATGGCTTAGGCATGGCGAAACAAATGAAGCGCGCGCGGCCAGCGTTAAAATGTATTACGATTGTAACGTTCGGCTCGTAGACGCCGTGGGCGCAGACGATCTCGCCGGTGGTGTCGCCGAAGCGAAGTGCATGACGTTCCGCTGGCCGCCCGGCACGTCACATTCGTGAAACATGCTGTTGCCGGCGCCTGCGTGCCGCCGGAGAATTCGGGGCGACGCGTCGAGGACGATCGTCCAGGGGCCTTTCGGAACAAGCGCCGGCACTTGTGGTTCGAGGCATGTATGGTATGGCGTTGAACACTCGTCCGCCTAAGGCATCAGGACTGCTCATGGGCTTTGATTCTCGGGCAACCCCGGCAGAAATCGTCAGGATCGGTCATCCTGCGCTTCGTCACGGCACGCGGATGGTGGCGCAGGAGCTGTTCGGCACCCCCGCTCTTGACGAATTGATAGACGTCATGCGGGCAACGCTGGCGGGGAAGGGCGTCGGCCTTGCCGCGCCCCAGATCGCCGTGCCGCTCCGCGTGTTCGTCATCGAGGATTCCGAGGACAGGATGAGCCATCTCAGTCCCGAGCAGCGCAGCGAGCGGTACCGCTCTCCCTACCCGTTCGAGGCCATCGTCAATCCGACCTGGCACGCGACGTCGGCGCGCACGGCGATCGAACAGGAAGGCTGCCTCAGCATTCCCGGCTTCAGGGCCGACGTTCCGCGCTACTGGGCGATCGAGGTTGATGGATATCGTCCCGACGGCGAGCGGAAGCGCTGGTCGCTCGAAGGGTGGCCGGCGCGCATTTTTCAGCATGAGATCGACCATCTCGACGGGTGGCTCTTGACCGACCGGATGCTGCCGCGGACGCTGGCGTCCACAGAGCCGCACGGCGTCGGCGCGCCGTCCGGCCTGCTTGGCCGGCTCGGCCTTTCTGAGCCCTGATCAGTTCCGCTGACGAACGAGCAGCTCAGGGCCGGCGTTGCGGCGCTGCCGCGAACCGTCACATCCGACGCCGCCTCAATGCGACCTGCTACGATTCGCGGCGGCAGGTGCGTTCTTGGCAGGTGAGTTCTTGGCAGGTGAAAGCGGTTTTGCGTCGTCAGTCATTTGGACGCAGGTGAGAAGATCAAGGTAGCTGAGCGTGCCTAACGTCACGGCATCCGCCCTGCACCGGTTGCGAAGCCTGGCGGGCGTCGTTCCCCATACCAAGTCGAGTTTCTGTTTGGCGTCGTTTTCCTGTCGAAGGCATTCCGAGAGGCTCGGAGGAAGGTTCATGATCCTGTCGTCCGCCGCTCTTGCCCTGCATAGCGACTGATTGCTTATTTTCGGCACATTGTCGGCCACGGCAATCGCCGACCGGGTTCCGAGGATCGCGAGGGAAAACAGCGCCGCCTTCATCATCATGATGACGTCCTTGAAGCCGGACTTCGACGCCGAGACGATCGCGCCGAATGGTCACTCCGCCGGCCCGGCAGTGCTCGGCGGACCGATTTCCGGATAGGTGAAGCGTTCAAATGAACGACGCGGACGTCATGTTGCAGCTCTCGTTTGCGTTTCGGCAACGTTGCTTCGCGCGTGCTGTTCCAAATACTGCGGGACTGCGCGGACGGGTCAATCCGGGGCCAGCGCCGGCGAGGAGCCGAGGCCGGGCTCGCACAGGCCGAAGCGCAGGATCGCGCGACCTCATCAACGCGTTTCAGACTGCCCAAAACAGGGCGCGACGCGGCGGATGCATCACTTTTACGTCGAATCCTGGCCGGTTCGCGAAACCAATCAAGCATTTGACCACTTCTAACTCCGTGCTCCCGGGGGCATTAGCGCGAAGCCAAGGATTCCCGCATGCGAAAATACCACGACTTCGAATTATCCCGTCGGAACCTTTTGATAGGGACTGCCACGTCCCTCGCGCTTGGAACCGTGACAAGAACCGCCAGGGCCGAGAGTTCCGGCATGGATGTTCCTGCCGCCGCTCCAGACGCGCCGGCAATGGCGAACATTTCCATGCGTGTGAACGGCGCGGTGCGTGATCTGAACGTCGATACCAGGACGACCCTGCTCGACGCGCTGCGCGAACATTTGCATTTCACCGGCACCAAGAAGGGCTGCGATCACGGGCAATGCGG
Organism: Bradyrhizobium sp.; assembly: GCF_049581145.1. GTDB lineage: Bacteria > Pseudomonadota > Alphaproteobacteria > Rhizobiales > Xanthobacteraceae > Bradyrhizobium. Next base: position 1,090 of record NZ_JBAURI010001257.1, on the reverse strand, counting down.
CGCCTGTACCGTGATCGTCGACGGGCGGCGCATCAATTCCTGCCTGACGCTGGCCGTGATGCATCAGGGCGACAGCGTGACCACCATCGAGGGCATCGGCACGCCCGAGCACATGCATCCGATGCAGACCGCCTTCGTCGAGCATGACGGCTATCAGTGCGGCTATTGCACGTCGGGGCAGATATGCTCGGCGGTGGCCGTCATCGACGAGATCAAGGCCGGCATCCCAAGTCTCGTTACCCACGACCTGAACGCTGTGCCTGAGCTCACCAACGCCGAACTGCGCGAGCGGATGAGCGGCAACATCTGTCGTTGCGGGGCGTATTCCAACATCGCCGAGGCAATCACCGAAGTCGCCGGGAGGCCCGCATGAAAGCCTTCACCTACGAACGTGCGAAGTCGCCCGCCGAAGCCGCGGCGTCCGCGGTCCGGCTCGACGGAGCCAAGTTCGTCGCGGGCGGCACCAATCTGCTCGATCTGATGAAGCTCCAGATAGAGACGCCGAGGCATCTGATCGACGTCAACGGGCTCGCCCTCGACCACATCGAACCCACGCCGGAGGGAGGCGTGCGCATCGGCGCGCTGGTGCGCAACACCGATCTTGCCGCGGACAAGCGGATCCGGCGCGACTATGGCCTGCTGTCGCGCGCGCTGCTCGCCGGTGCTTCGGGCCAGTTGCGCAACAAGGCGACCACCGCCGGCAATCTGTTGCAGCGGACGCGGTGTCCCTATTTCTACGATACCGATCAGCCCTGCAACAAGCGAAGGCCGGGCAGCGGCTGCGCGGCGATCGGCGGCGTCAATCGTCAGCACGCCGTGATCGGCTCCAGCGATTCCTGCATCGCGACGCATCCGAGCGACATGGCGGTCGCCATGCGGGCGCTCGATGCCACGGTCGAGACCGTGCGCCCCGATGGCCAGGCCAGGAACATTCCGGTCGCCGACTTCTATCGCCTTCCCGGCGACACGCCCGACATCGAGACGAACCTCGCCCCCGGTGAACTGATCACGTCGGTGACGCTGCCGAAGCCGGTCGGCGGCACGCATCTCTATCGCAAGGTGCGCGACCGCGCGTCCTATGCCTTCGCCC
>NZ_JBAURI010001256.1:0-12963 GCF_049581145.1 Bradyrhizobium sp. | reverse complement strand
CGACGCGGCCGGAGATCAGGGGCGCTGACGCTGCCGACACAGTGCAGCGCTCGCCCCGCGCCAGAGCCGCGGCCGGATCCGCATAGAACATGCGCAGCGAAGTGGCCTCGTCGCGGAAGCATGTCGTTGACCAATCGTAAAGTCGCGCCGCCTGGGTCGCCACGACTTCACCAGCGTTGTTCCGGCCCAGCAGTGCGAAGCCCGTGCGCTGGCTGATGCCGCCCACGGCTGGATCAAACAGCGGCAAAAGCGGACGCCACGTGTCGGAATTGGCGCGATTGATCGCCACGAGTTGCTCGAGCGTGGCGAAGGACAGGGTGACCCCCCTGTCCCGCATCTCGCCATCGGCCCACAAAAAAAACCGTCCGAGAAGATCGACCGGGCCATGAACGATCTGGAGCGCCGCGGGCAATCGACCAGAGCTGGGACAGCAGTTTAATGGTTCCAAGGCGATCTCTCCTTCAGGTTGCGACCGTAAGAAAACCTTCACAATTGCTCCGACGAGGACATTTTGCGCCTTGCGAGACGGGGTGACGCTAATTCTAGTTGACATGCTTCCCGAACCGCGCGATTCGAGCGACATGCCCAGGAAGTCTCGCCCCCGGTCAAAGCTTTCATTAGCCGTCGTCCGCGCGCCGGGTCAGAGCTCGAATGCCGCTTCAAAACTCAAGCCCTCTTCAAAACCACGGCAGAAAAAGACCGATGGCGTTCTTTCCAAGAAGCCGAACCTGGTGGACCAGCACGTCGGCAGACGGATGCGATTGCGGCGGATTCTGTTGGACTTGAGCCAGGACGACCTGGCTCAGCGGCTCGGAGGAAGCTCCCAGCTGGTGCAGAAATATGAAGCCGGCGAGACCCGCGTCAGCGCCTCGCGCCTGTACGAGATCGGACAACAATTGGGGGTTCCGATCACATGGTTCTTTACTGATCTCGACAGCGATGCCGACGCTGTGGGAGGGATTGAGCCGGGACGGGGGCCTGTGCCACCCGACAAACGACAGCGGCACATCGCAGACCTGATGGCGAGCCGGGAAGCGCGTGATCTCGTCAGCACCTACTTCGCCATTTTGGATCCGCGGCTGCGCAAGAAGGTGCTCGAAATGGCCGGCCTTCTGACGAACCGTGAAGGCGACGACCAAGCTGATTTGAGCTGATCGCCGCACATTCTGGCTGCAGGCGATGGCGGGACTGACGCGCTTACGGCCTGTCGCGGCGCCCGGTCCATATCCTGGGTGTGGCGAAAACGCCGAGCCAGGAGCCGTGAGCCAGGCGCCCGGGCCCTTGCGGCGAGAACGATCGCGTCCGGTTCGCCCGATCCCGCAGATTGCAGGCGCATCCCTGCTCGATGGCCGAGGTGCTTTGGCGCCCTCGCCTGCCCTGGATTGAAATCTGACAGACCGACGCGGATCCGACTCGGCCAGGCAAACGATGCGGTCCCCAGGCTGAGGTCCGAGCGAACCTGAGCCTGAGTGGATCTGCCGGTGCGAGGCGGTCTGACACCCCCCCATCAATCCGGTCTCCTCTGGAGTGCTGCTCCATCCATCCCGTCCGCAGCAATGCCAAGATGCGTCAGGATGGTCGGGGCGATATCGACAACCGTTGCTCCACTCTGTCGCACCACCGCCGGCGCGAAGCCGGCTCCATCGATCATCAGGAACGGCGATTGTTCATAGGTACCGGATCCGCCATGCTGGCCGCAGCCGAGTCGATCGGCTTTGCCAGACGCGGGCTTGGCGACCAGACTCGTGCCGCGCACACCATGGATATTGGGTTCGTCGCTCGCACGCATGGAGATTGCGAAAGCGAGTCCGTGACGGGGCGCCTGTCCAATCGACCCCAGCGTGTCGGCAGGCACGACGCGATCAGCCCAATCGGCAGCTTCCAAATGCGCCCGCAGCGCCGGGATGCGATCGGAACAGTCCGCATGGACATAGACCAGGGCGGACGTTCCGTTGGAGACCGCAATCACATCGCGGGAATTGTCCGAACCCTTAAGGCCAGCCGAAACCAGGTCTCGTTCGATGTCGACGACGCCGGTGACGGTCTGATGACCGTGATCAGAACCGATCAGGAGCAGGATGTCCTCGCCCGCGGCGCGGCGGACGCGGACGGTCTCCATCACCTCCCTCGCCCGCAAGTCGGATTGCTTCAACGCCTCGATAGCGTCTGGCGAACCGAGGGGATGATTATGCTGGGTGGCATCCGGATCTCCGAGCCACAGGACGCCCAGCGCGGGGCGTCGCTCCAGCAGCACGTCGCGGATGAAGCGCTCGGTCATCTGGTGATCGCCGCGGAGATCGGGCTCGACGCGCAACCGTTCTGTGTCTGGAACGGGTACCCGGCCGGGCCGGAACGAACCCGCGCGATGGTAGACATATCCATAGCCATCGGGATCGTGAGCATAGGCCGCACCTGGCGAGACATTGCTGTAGATGATCGCGCCGCCCGCGTCAGCAAGACGTTGGGCAAGGGTCGGAACGGCCAGCGATCGACCCGTTACCCTGCGTTTGTGCTGAAGGAAATCCGGATGGCCGGCATCGTGCGGCACCAAGACGCCGTCCTCGACCAGCGCCAGCGAATTGCCCTGTAGTTCATGCCGCGCGGGGTAGCATCCGGTCGCGATGCTTGCCGAGACCACGCGCGTGCAAGACGGGAAGACGGTTCGATAGTCGGCAAATGTTTCGCTGACTTTGGCAAAAGCGGCCAGATTCGGCGTCGTCCGCTCGCAGATCAGGTCGCGTCTCAGCCCGTCGAGAATGACCAGAATAGCCTGCCGCATCGCTTCACGCCCTCACATGATTCAGGGCGACGGAAAAGATGTCGAAATTTCGCAATCGCGTCGCGCCGAGTTCCGCCTGATGCTGCGGCGTGAGGGGATGAGAGATCAGGAATGGCACTTCCTGCTCCGCAAGTCCGCCATGGGAGCGCAACCGCGCTCCTGCGAGTTGCGTCAAGTCATGATCTTTCGCCCGCGCGCCAAGCGCCGTTCCCTTCTCCGCGACCACGACAATGTCGCCCTCGCGGTCTTCCGGCAAATCGAAGCGCTTGCACGCCTGCTCGCGCGACAGAACGAGCGCGACACCTGGAAGAGATCGAACGAAGGAGATCACCGCATCGCGATCGAGATGGGCCGCAAACAGATGGACGCGCACGAAGCCACCCATCGCCCCATGATGGCGGACAAAGGGATCGGTGATCGGACAGATCACCCGCGTGGTACCCGGCCCCCATTCGGCATCAAGCCTGTCGCCCAAATAGAGAACGCGGGGGGAGCCGCCAGCCTCCGCCATGTCGTTCATCCCGTGATCTGCGACGATCCCGACCACCGCGCCGAGGGCCATGAGGCGTTCGACGCGTCGATCGACCTCACGCATAAAACAGATTGCTTCGGGTTCATCGGGGCCAAATGTGTGCTGCACGTAATCTGACAGCGACAGGTACATCAGGTCGACCGGCTGGGTTTCAAGCAGCCGGATTCCCGCGTCGAGCACAAAGAGCGACAGATCGGCCGAATAGAGATCCGGGGCCTTGCGACCGACAAGTCCCGTCACATCCTTGATACCGTTCTCGGCCAGGGTGCAGGTATCGGCTTTCTCCGCAGAAAACGCGATACCATCGAGCTGATAGGCAAGCGCCTTGCGCAGCTTGTCCTTGGCGGTGATAGCTACAACTTTGGCGCCGGCCTTGGCGAAGCTCGCCAGAATCGTCGGCGCGCGCATCGGCGTGGCGTCGACCATCATGATCTCCTCGCCGGTGGCGCGGTCGAGAAAGAAATTGCCCGACACGCCGTGAACCGACGGCGGTGCGCCGCAGACGATCGAAATATTGTTGGGATTCGTGAAGGTCGGCATCGCCGCGAGCGCGACCGTGGCGAACCCGTCCGTTGCCATTCGATCAATGGCCGGGATCGCGTTTACAGCGCGAGCCGCGCCCAGATAGGCAGGATCGCAACCGTCGAAGCAAATCACAACCGTCGTTCGCGAGGGCCAGAAATAGCTTCGGCCGTTCACGGCCAGAGAAGCCGAGGGACGCTTGACTGCATTGATCATGCTCTATGCCCTGGTTGCGATAACTGGATGATTCGGACAGGTCACAGCCTCAAGCCACCGCGAGACACGCAGCAGGTCGGCGTCGCGGCCGCGCCGGCCGATCAACTGAACTCCGATCGGGAGTCCCAGAGCTCCGGTCAGGAGCGGCAACGACACCGTCGGCAGGCCGCACAGGCTCCAGGGCATCGACATCACGCCGGAGCCCGGCCCATCCTCGATCCGGGTTGCCTCACCCAGCGCCGACAGGGTGACCAACGCGTCAAATTCGCCGAACAAAGCGCGGGTTCGTTCGACAAGCCCGTCGGCTTGCGCATCGAGCGCAAGATAACGCGCACGATCGATGCGGCGTCCCTCCTCGATTCCCGCCTGCAACGGGGGGCAATATTGCCGAACGGTTTCATCGGGCGCGCGGCCGAAGCGACGGGCTAAATGCGCGTTGAGGAGTCCAATCGCGATATCCGGGGCGTCATCGAACTCGGCCGGGAGATCAACGGCTTCAACCGACGTCGACAGCCGCTCCAGCAGGGCGTCGAATGCGACGCGAGCATCGCGCTCGGCCATCGCCCAACCGGGCCCGCGCACGACGCCAAGCCGCAGTGGCTCTATGGCAGGCGACACGTCGGCCAGAGCCGGATCGAACGCGCTCGCGAAGAGACATAGATCCAACGTGGATCGCGCGAGCAGGCCGACATGCGCGAGCCGTGGCACCAGGACATTGCTTCCCGCCATGGAGGTGAATCCGAGCGAGGGCTTGAACGCGAACGCGCCGCAGAACGAGGCAGGGAGCGTCGTCGACGCGGTATGTTGGGTACCAAGCCCCAATGGCACCATTTGGTCGACAACCGCTGCCGCCGAACCGGACGAAGACACGCCGGGTGAACGCGAAAGCGCGAGGGGATTGCGGGTCGGGCTCGGATGGTACATCCCGAACTCGGATGTGGCGGTCTTGCCGATGACGATCGCCCCGGCGCGGCGCAGGATCGAGATCGCGGCTGCATCCGCCGCCGGCCGACGGCCCCGAAGTGTTTCGCTGCCGTATTCGGACGGCATATCAGCGGTGTCGAAAACGTCCTTCACGCCGACCGGCAACCCGTGCAGTGGCCCGAGCTGCAACCCCGACGCTCGCCTGGCGTCCGCCATCCTGGCACGATCACGCGCCCGGTCGGGATCGAGGAAGGCCCACGCCTTCAATTCCGGCTCGCGCACAGCGATCCGGTCAAGGCATGCCTCCATCAAGTCCGATGCGCTGATCCGTCCATCGCGAAGACCGGCCGCGAGCGTCGAAGCGGCCATTCCATTCGGCGTGGTGGCGGGCGCTGCGGATATGTTCTGCTCATGCGGCATGCTAAACACCCGTTGCGGGTACCCGCTCGCTGGCAGCGAGCGAAAGAGGCGTTTTGCGGCGCCGAATGGCTGTCAGGGCGAGTTGCCCCCGGACCACCAATCCGTCGCGAAACATCAAAACGCAGATGACGAACACCAGTCCCTGGATGATCTGAACCCACGCGCCAAAAGGCGCGAGAAACTGCTGCATCGTCACCAGCACGGCAGCGCCGACAAGCGGGCCGGCAAAGGTTCCGATGCCGCCGATCAACGCCATCAGCACGGCCTCTCCCGACAGCTCCCAATGGGCGCCCGACAAGGTGGCGAGCTGGAAAACGACTGCGCTCAAGGATCCGGCCAGACCGGCGCAAGCCGCAGCCACGCCGAAGGCTGCGAGTTTGTAGCCCTTGACATCGTAGCCAAGAGAGACGGCTCGACGCTCATTGTCGCGTATCGCAACAAGGATCATGCCAAAGGGCGTGGACAAAAGACGCCGAAGACCGAAGAACACCGCAAAGGTCGTACCGGCGCAGAGCCAATAGACGTTCATGTCGTCGCGCAGATCGACCAAGCCGAACAGGAGCCCGCGCGGCACAGACTGGATGCCGTCCTCGCCATGGGTGAAAGAGGCCTGGACGTAGACAAAATAGGCCATCTGCGCGATCGCAAGTGTGATCATGGCCTGGTAGATGCCGCGACGGCGGATCGCCAACGCGCCCATCGCAAGGCCAAGCCCGAGTGCGGCACCGACGCCGACAGAGATGGCCAGCTCCGGCGCAAGTCCCCAGTCCTTGGCCGCATACGCCGTGAGATAGGCCGCGGTTCCGAACATGGCGGCCTGGCCGAACGAGACGAGGCCCGCGAAACCCAGCAGGAAGTTGAATGACGCGGCGAAAATCGCCAGGCAGAATATCTTCATCAGATAGAATGGATAGAAGACCATCGGCAGCACGACGACCGCGGCGGCGCCCAACAACGGCAGGAGACTGCGCTTGAACGGCGTCGCGGCAGGGTGGCCGTCATGCGGTCTCACCCATGGCAGGCGGGCAGCCGGAAATTCGTGAACGCGAACTGCCACGATGCCGAACAGGCCTTGGGGTCTGACGGCCAGGACCAGGCACATGAAAACAAAAATGACCAGGCTGGATGCCTGCGGGACCAAGGCCTGCGTGAAGCTCTCGAGGATGGCGAGGCTGTAGCTGGACGCGATGGTGCCGGCGATGGATCCCATGCCGCCGATGACGATGATCGCGAAGACCACCAGCAGGACATCCGTCCCCATCAGCGGACTCACCTGATAGATGGGACCGGCAAGCACGCCGGCGAGGCCGGCAAGCCCGGCGCCGAGAGCAAAGGTTCCGGCGAAGACGCGCGGCACGCGTATTCCAAGGGCGGCGGTGATGGCGGCATTTTCCGACGACGCGCGCAGGATAAATCCTGCGCGCGTTCGGCTGACAACGAGCCAGACCAGAGCGCACGTGCCGAGCGCAACGCCGACGACCCACAGCCGGTAGGCTGGCAAGAACAGGAAGCCGAGATCAACGCCGCCCGACAGCCAACCCGGCGCGGCGAACGCAAGCCCGGACGAGCCAAACTCCGACTGGAAGCCGCCCTGGATCATCATTGCACAACCAAAGGTCAGCATGAATCCGTAGAGCGGATCGAGGTCGTAGGTTCGACGGAGCAGGACTCGCTCGAGCAACATGCCAAAACCGGCCACGCACAGAGGCGCCAGGGCAAGGGTGAGGAAATAATTCAGGCCGAGATGTTCTGCCGCGATCCAGGCCAGGAAGGCGCCCATCATGTAGAAAGCGCCATGCGCCATGTTGAGAATGTTGAGCTGGCCGAAAATGAGGGCAAGCCCCAGACTGAGGAGCGCATAGAACGATCCGTTGACGACGCCGATCGTGAGATATCCAAGGATCAAGTCGATCATCGCGGGCTCATAGGGCCAATTGTCCGACAAGGCGGTTTCGCGTTTCCCCGCCGGATCTCGTGGACAGGTTCTCCACGATGGCACCGTTCTCGACCGCGACAACGCGATCGGCCAGATGGAGCACAAAGTCGAGGTTCTGCTCGACGAGCAAAATGGTGTAACCACGACGCTTCAATTCGATGAGAGCATCCTCGATTTGCCTGACGATGATCGGGGCCAGCCCTTCGGTGGGTTCGTCGAGAAGCAATGTCCGCGCGCCCGCGCGCAGGATGCGCGCGATGGCGAGCATCTGCTGCTCGCCGCCGCTCAGCTGGCCGCCGAGATGGCGGCCGCGCGCACCAAGATGAGGAAACAGCGCGAAGATATCGTCTTCCGACGTGGTCCCGCCGCGGATCGAAGGCGGAAGCCGGAGATTCTCCGCAACCGTCAGGCTCGCGAGGATCGCTCGCTCCTCCGGGCAATAGCCGATGCCGAGGCGCGCACGGTCGTAGCTGGGCATTCCCGATGCGTTGCGTCCCCAAAGGCGGATCGTTCCGCTTTGCCGCGCCAGCAAGCCCATGATTGCCCGAAGGATCGTCGTCTTGCCGGCCCCATTGCGGCCGACGAGACCGACGATCTCTCCTTCGCGCAGATCGAGCGCGACTCCGAACAGCACCTGCGAATCGCCATACCACGCGCAGACGTCGGCCATGCTGACGATGGAGTCCGCAGAAGCGATCATCGGTTTGCCCGTCTCAGGCATTGCGGGGAGTCCCGATATAGGCCGCGATCACCCGGGCATCGCGCGCGACCTCGCGATATGGGCCCTCGCAAAGGACAGCGCCGCCGGCGAGAACCGTCACCCGCGTGGCCAGGCTTTCCACGACGCTGAGATTGTGTTCGACCAGAAGCACGCCACACCGGGTGGCGACTTTTCGGATCAGGGCGATAACGGGTGCGACGTCCTCGCGCGCGAGCCCTGCGGTCGGTTCATCGAGCAGCAAGAGCTTTGGCTCCAGGGCGATGGTCGTGACGATTTCGAGCAGCCGACGCCGTCCGTACGACAGGTCACCAGCCCGGCGACCGCCTTCGTTTTCCAGGCCGGCCTCGCGAAGCACGCGTTCCAATCGGGCATCGAGGCCATCTGATCGCCCGCGGCGACGAAGAAGTTGCCAGCCGCTGAGGTCTCGTGTCAGCGCCACGCGAATATTGTCGCCGACGGTCAAATTGGGAAATATCGAACAGATCTGAAACGACCGGGCGAGCCCCAGGCGAGCCAGGCGATCCGGCGCGTGGTCCGTCACGTCGGCGCCGGCGAACACGATGCTGCCCCGCATCGGCTTCACGAAGCCGCTGATCGCGTTGAACAGGGTCGTCTTGCCAGCCCCATTGGGGCCAATCACCGCGTGAACGGCGCGCGGCCCGACTGCAATCGAAACATCGCGCACGGCTTCGAAACCGCCGAAGCGTACGGCAAGATCGATGGTCGCGAGGAGAGGCGCTGGCTCCGGCGCCTGGCAACCGATAGAGGCGCCATTCGCCGCAGGCAGCGCTGAACCGAGGACGCGAGTCACCGGGTGGTCGCCGTCAGGTCGCAGCCCGATGCTGCGGCGGGACGAAAAGCGACCGCGGCAGGAACCGAGGCGATCCGCTCGTAATAGTCCCACGGCTGCCGGCTTTCCGCGCGCGACTTCACGCGATAGACGCCGAGGTCGTAAGTCACGCGCCCGTTCTCCTCGATGCGGGCTTGTTGACCGAACTTGTCGACGGGAATCCGGCGCATCTCGGCATTGACGATCGCGGCATCATCGCTTTTCGAGCTTCTGGCCGCCTTCAGAAAATGCAGGACGCTGGTATAGACGCCGGCCTGCTCACGTGTCGGCATCCGTCCATGTTGCTTGAAGAAGCGTGCAGCGAAATCGCGCGTGTCCTCCGTGTCATCCCAGTAAAAGCCGGTGGTGATAATGAGACCTTGCGCCGCGTCCAATCCCAGACTGTTGACGTCGGTGACAAAGGCGTGAAGCGCCGCAACCGTTTGCGTACGCATGATGCCGTACTGACCGGCCTGCTTGATCGCATTCACCGTATCCGCGCCCGCGCTTGCAAGTGCCACGACTTGCGCTTGCGAGGTTCGCGCGCGCAGCAAGAGAGCGGAGAAATCGGCCGTGCCGAGCGGATGACGCGCGCTGCCCAGCACCTCGCCACCGCGTTCCTCCACGACCGAGGTCGCGTCCTTTTCGAGGTCATGCCCAAATGCGTAGTCGGCGGTGAGAAAGAACCAGGATTTCTTGCCTTGCTCGGTCAAGGCAGCCGCGGTGCCGCGAGCCAGGGCATAAGTATCGTCAGTCCAATGGGTTACATATGGAGAACAGCGAGAGCCGGTAATCTCGACGCTGGCCGCCCCCGAAATCATGAGCGAACGCTTTTTATCATTCGCGATCGCCATCAAGCCGAAGACGACGCCGGAATGCGGCAGGTCGACGATGACGTCGACACCTTCCCGGTCAAACCACTCGCGGGCGATAGCGGAAGCGACATCCGGCTTATTTTGATGGTCCGCGGTCACGATCTCGACGGGGACGCCATCAACTGAACCGCCGAAGTCGGCGACCGCCATGCGGGCGGCCACGATCGAGCCCGGGCCGCCCACATCCGCAACGACGCCGCTTTGATCGCCCAAGACGCCAATGACAATCTTGCCATCGGAAAACCCCGCGAAAGCAGCCGAACTCGACAAGAAAAGCACCGAAAGTGAAATAATGAATCCTCGGCACATATCTAACGGCCCCCCATTTTTGGTAGGGATGACGTAGCAATTTCGCGCGACATATATGTGACGGCTGCGTCCCAAATGTACCCGACGCGATTTCGGCATGGAATTCTGGTACGCATTGATGGAGGGAGCCCGTGAACGCTTTGGACATGATGGAACTCGAAAGCGGGGACGGGGGCGTCGAAGCGTCCTTGGCGGCTCGAATTTGCTGGCACTATTTCAAGGAAGGCCAAACCCAGGACGTCATCGCGCAGCGACTTGGGATCACCCGAAAACGCGTGAATCGAATCCTCGGCGAGGCCCGCGAAAGCGGACTGGTCCAAATCACCATCACCGGTACGACCGGCGCCTGTTGCGAGCTGGAAGCACGTCTGGTGGCGAAGTTTGGTTTGCGCGGCGCCTTGGTCGTACCTTCTCCGTTCGACGATATCGACGTTCGCGAAATGATCGGCGCGGCAGCGGGTCAATACATCTCGGAGAACCTGCCTCCTGCGGGGACGCTTGGCATTACCTGGGGCGGAACGATCAAGGCGGCTGCCCAGAACATCAAGCGTCGTTCCGGCGATGGAAGCCGTGTCGTCCTTCTCTGCGGCGGGCTGGCGGAAAGCACGGCGATCAATCCCTATGATAACGCCGCCATGATGGCGCGCGCCTTGAGCGCAAAATGCTACTACGTGACAGCACCGATGTTTGTGCAAACCGAGGAGCTGCGCGACGCGCTGGTGTCGAGCGAACCTATTCGTTCGGTCTTGGCCATGACGACGGAGCTTGATATCGCCTTGCTCAGCGCGGTGGATTTGTCGGAAGAGTCGAAGGCACTCGAATACGGTGTTATCTCCGAAGAGACCTGGCGATCGCTGGTTCACGCCGGAGCCGTTGGTGACATTTGCGGTCACTATCTGGACATCGATGGTCGGACCGTGTCACATCCACTGACAAAGCGCGTGATCCATCCGACCATGAAGAGTTTGCTGCGGATCCCCGAGCGCATTCTTGCTGCCGGAGGGCTCCAGAAGGTTCCGATCATCAGGGCAGCGATACGCGGAAAGCTTGCGCATGTGCTGATCACGGACGAACGGGCGGCGATGGCTCTACTGGGATGAGCGGACCGGCCAATCTCGATCTCGAGCAGTCGTTACCGTAATCCCTCCAAATCTCGTTGCGTGAACGGCCTCGGTCCAATTCCATCCTGCGTTGCCCACATCTTGCACCGCCACATGCTGCCGCTCCAAGACCTGCCGGTCTGATTGCATCGATACACCCCTCCAACAGGCGGCGGATTCGACCTGGTCCGACATTCATCTCGGTTGGCCCACCGCCGAGCTGCCGCTGGTGCCGTTCCGAGCGGCCGGCGGCGGGCAAAGCCGGATGATGAGAACCCTCAAGATTGCTGGAAGCCCGCGATAGACGGGATAAGACAACAGCGATCGCGGCTCGCGAGCTGAGCTGGACGCGACCACGTGCGCCTCAAGGCATTCAATCCACGCGATGCACCGCGTTCTCAGCGGCTACCAAGGCTGGTAGGTCGAGGCTGAAGGCCGCTCTTTTTGATGGTGAAGTCTGGTAGCTCTGGCGGGCAAACACCAGGCCTTCGAACGGCGCCGCGCCGGCTTGTGCCCGACATCGCGCACATCAAAAAATCGGTTGGAAAAACAATCATTTCGACAACCGCGTGGTCTGCGCGAACGATCTTGTGCGATGAACGTTTCAATTCGAGCAAGACAGAAGAATTACCGGATTTGCAAACCCATCTGATTGCACGGCGTCAGACATACACCTGAAACACATCTTGTATTGATGTCAATACGACCGCACCATATCATTCGCAGGTCCGAACCTTGGAAGAGGGCGAGAGACTATCGCGGACGCTTAGGGCGGGAGACCGGCCGGCGACAGAGCGTTCAGTTTGGATAGACCGGGCCTCGGGCGTTGATACTCGTCCTGATCGTTGGTTCGCGCAATGCTCGTCGTAAGGTCACTGAGTTTGTCTCGATCCGGAGCGCAATGATGGCTGCCAGGCCTCGAATGTCTGCGGGAACCAAACGGCGCGGGGCAAGCCTCAGTCACGAGGCAGCTCGCACCGCCCCTGATGCAACGTTGGTTGCACTGGGTAGCCAGTTCGAAGCGCTTTCGACTGAGCTCGCAGCTCTTCAGAAGAGCATACTCGTCACCTGCTCCGCTACCGCCGCACCAAGCGAACAGATGAATGGCGAGACCGCGCTGCATCCATCCTCTGATCGGATTGAAGCCATCCTGGCACTGCTTGACCCGATCGAACGGGCGATCATGACGACGCCTGCTGCAAGCGTTGTGGGTCTCGGCGTGAAGGCACGGCATGCGGCCCATGTTCTTTCACACTATTGGATCGAATCCGCCAACACGCTCGACTGGGATGTGCGAGCAGTGCGGCTACTGATCGAGTCGACATGCACGGTCGCCGGCGTAGGTTTGCTGCTCTCTCAGCAATGAGATCTGGAGCACGAGAAGGCCAGGGTGGGCGCCTTGATCAAGCTGTCAGATCTTTGGATTGCTCAAATGCCGCCGGGCGAGGCCGTTCTGATCGATGGGCCCTGGGCCGCGCAGATTGCGCCGTTCAGCCACGGCGGGCAATCAATGCCTGGGACTCGATGACTTCTATGACAGCGCCGGCCATTGCGAATTGGGTCATTTGTGTCAGGAGCTCCTGAGCAAGCCGGTCTGATAGGGCGCCGAGCTGCTCGGGAGATGATGTCGACATCGAAAGCGCACGATCGACCAAACGTTCGATTGGAACAACACGTCGCTCGATCACCCCTACTCTTTCAAGTTGATTGAACGGCGAGTCGAGCAGGCTTGCTTCGTGCCTCAACCGATGCGGCGCGATGGAAACCTCCATGTTGGCATAGCTGTCAACTATCTTGTTG
>NZ_JBAURI010001255.1:0-4681 GCF_049581145.1 Bradyrhizobium sp. | reverse complement strand
TTCCTGGATATCAACATACAGGCAATCGGTAGCCGCGATCCAACGATATGCGCTTCTTGTTACAGCAGCTACACTGACAATTTCACCGTCAATCTATTCAACCAAACAGGACGTTGCTCGAATCGATGACGGAAACCAACTACCTGTATTATAGCCTGTACAGCAGCTCACACGGCATCGGCGCTGGTCCCATCGGCGTCACAGTTCCTGCAACTGCAACAACTCTCGAAATCGTGAGTCAGCTTTTCATTGCCGGGCTGCTTGGCCCCCACGGCTTTCCGCTGAGCTTCGGAGACTTGAGTATCGGCAGTGACGGATCGATTGCGGCCGCGACACCAATTCCATCGACCCTGTCACTCTTCGCTACAGGTTTGGCAGCGCTCGGCCTTTTCGGCTGGCGGAGAAAGCGGAATGCCGCCTTCCGTGCGGCTTGCGTAACATAGCCGCGATCGCGAGAAGGTGCCGTGAGAAGACGCGCCAGCGGCCCAATATTTCCTCCGGCAGCGCAACCATTGGTGAATTGGGGGGCAGCTAAAGGTTAGGCTTCCCAGTCGCTCTGATGAGAGTCGCGCAAGGCCACGCTGATCGTCTCGGCTCGGTTCGGCGACCAATTTAACGACGCTCATTTTAGAACGTTCTGGCTTCACGCGACTGTCAGCCCCCCTGCGCCTTGTAGCCAATTTTCGTGGATTCGCCCTTGTCAACGCCTTCTGGTCGGGCTTGAATGCGATTTTACCAAGCGTCATCGGCACAAATGACGCCTGGGTGGCTTGCTTTATGACTTGCCTGCTTGCTGAACGGTGCCGGCCCGCGATTGATTGGGACGGCCGATGGAGGACGGCCCGAGCACGGAGTCTCGGTGACTGCCTACCCCTCGGTCTATGGAGTTCACTAAAGATGTTTGGTGTCGCTGTCGGACGCGTCCGGAATAGGAACGAGCTCAAGGTATTTGCAGGATCATCACAGGGTGGTTGAAGCGGCTATACAACACCACGCTTTGGCCCTTAGCGGTGTAGCGTACGCCCGCCCACCTCATTGTTGCGCCGCCTATCCGAAGTGGTACCTTGTTGGTGTTTTGGTCGAGGATTGCTCCCTATGAAAGTCGCTTTATTCTCCGCCGTCGCTCTACTCGCGATCGCATTTTCCTCTCAAGCAACATACGCCGGCGGAGGGTTTTTCGGATCATTTCCCTTCTATTCCGGCGATTACCCCTACTATGAGGGTGACTATCCGCCGGCTCCACTCTACGCGCCTTTCGGGTACTACGGATGCCGGGCCGGCTGCTGTCGACAAGCGGTGTGGCGCAACCGACACTGGCGAAACCTGACAACATGTTATCGAGGTGACGCCCACCGGGCCACGGAATAATGCCTGCGAGGGTGACGGGAGCCGGATCATTTCGGGCAGTCTTTTCGAAGCGGGTGGCAACGCGGTCAAAGCCGTTTGTGCCTGCAGGATATCATTTTGCCAGATCGCGCTCGGCGCGGAGGTGCTTGTCGAGCGGCTGCCTGAGAGATCGCGACGGTTATTGGGTCCACTTCACTTCCTCATGGGTCGGCTCAAATTCCCGACTCGTAGCCTGACAACCACATCCCGAAAAGCCGGACAAAACGACGCCAGCTGACCAACGAACCGACCCATTCATTGAGCGCTTGCCGATCTTAGCCGCCAAATCGGGCTGCTCCTCATAAACCGCCCGAGGCACGACTCGGTCGCCCCTCACTGATTCCATGACGGTTGGAGCGCGCTCTTGGTGTTATCGATATCGGCTCCGACAAACACACGACGACGATGATGTCGGGAATGGTTGACTATTACCCGCTGATCGCCAAGGCCATCGCTGGCCTCGAGTTCGATGCGCCCGGCGAAAGCAGGCTGACTATTTATGAGCGTGCGAGGGTTGCGTTAGCAGCCGAGCTTCGCAGAATAAATCCACCGCTTACCGAAGCCGAAATTGCCCGCGAGCGACAGGCGCTGGAGAAAGCCGTGAGGACTGCCGAGGCAGAAGCCACACAGCGCGCCCGTGAGGCTCGCTCGCGTAACGAAATAAGCGTCGGAGCTACGTCGATGATTATAACTGGCAGCGCAACCGGGAGATTGGTCCGGACTTGGAGTTTGAGGATCATGTTCTCGCCGCCTTCCAACAGGCGCGGTCCGGGTTGACCATGGGACGGCATGCGGACAATGCTGCGCCGCGCCGCTGGACTCAATCCGCCCGTGCAACACCGAGCCCGGTGCATACCGGGAGTGCCAATCGGCAGTTTGGTCATACCCGAGCACGCCGCTTGTATCGTTCGCGGGCGGTGTCCGCCTTCTCTTAAGCTGAGGATCATTGGCATCACCGACTGGGCATGGCGTCGCAATTGAACCGCTCCGCCGACGCCTGTCGATGCTGGCGCTGTCGTGCCTCCCTTCGCGGCCTTTAGGTGTGCGGTGGCCTCCGCTCGAGCGCGGGCTCGGCAAAGGAGTTGAGGCCGGCCGCATGCGGACGCCGTCGGACGATAAGGTCGCGCAGCTGACCATCGCATGCGGGGCGCATGCGTCCATATCCGGTAGTCGCCGACCAGTCAGGTCGCGCACAATCACGGGAGCCAGCGCCGACAAATGGGCTCGCCGATCGCGCGGCCCAGTTGGCCGGTTTTTGAACGCCAATCTCCGTTTCCAGCAGAAACCGTCTGTGATAGTATTGGTGCGCGAGATGCGGACGATTGCGAAACGGACCACATCCAAAATGGCAAGATAACCCGATGGCCCAGCAACAGAGACTTTCTCCGAACCTTATGGGCTCGGCCCGACCGGTTGCCACCGTATGGATTGGCTCGGCCTTCTGCGTAGCTCTCGGTCTCGCCGCGCTGGTGCTTGTGGCACTGGGACCGGAGGAACGAGGCACCATCGCGGCACTGCAGGTGAGCGCACGGTTCTCGTTCTTGTTGTTTTGGCTAACCTATTCTGCCGGTGCGATGACGACGTTGTTCGGACCAGTTTTCGAGCCTCTCAAGAGGCGCGGGCGTGAATTGGGTCTTGCATTTGCTTCAGCGCACCTCGTTCACATCGCGCTTGTTGTCTGGCTCACCCACATAGGACATGCTCCGTCTCGTGGTGTGTTTGTCTTTTTTGGCATCGCCGTCCTGTGGACCTACCTTCTTGCGCTGTTCTCGATCCCTCGTCTGCAACGCGAGCTGGGCGCCAAGGGCTGGTGGTTTTTGCGCGTGGTCGGCCTCAACTATATTGCCTACGCTTTTGCGAAGGATTTTTTGCAACATCCGCAATTCGACAGTTTCAGATACTTGGCAGGATACCTGCCTTTTGCTGTTCTTTCAGTTGTCGGGCCACTATTGCGTTTTATCGCGTTCGCGTCATATGCCATAGGCTTGCACAGGCCCCCGTCGACGCCGGCGCCCAGACCATTGTCGCACACGAATTGACCGTACGGCAGCGGCCAGGGCCGGTTGGTGGCGCTGATGAGGCCATTGAGGGTAATCTTGGCCGCAAGCCAGAGCAGGCGTCAGCGGACTCGGGCTACACATATCTGGACCGGCGCCAGGGATGGAACAAAAACGCAGCCGGAGTATCCACCTCACTTGTTAGTGAGATATACGCCTAAAAATAGGCAATATAATCAATTGAACATGCTATTGCTGGCGCTTCCTAGGGAAGCGACGGAAGCCAGTAAAATCATTGGACTAGGAAATCGTTTGAGAAAAAATGGCTTCATTGTTTTGCAAGGCTTTTCAACGGAGCCACCGAAATGGAGCCGAGCGCACCTGAGCCCTCAAGGGACACTAAAAGGTATGCCCCCGCTCCGGGAGGCACTGTTCTCGTACAACGGTCAGCATCGCTCGTTCGGAGGCTTCATAGGTCGCCAAGGGCCTCTCACGCGCAATCATGCATGCTGAATCGGCCCCGCAATCCGATTGACTTTGCCCGCGCGGCCGATCGCCTGCAATGTCCGTCGTTGAAGGAAAATCAGAAGACATGTGCTCGCGATGAGCTTTCGCGTTTGGGAAGAACTGAGTGCGAGCATATTTTTTCCGGGGTACCCGCCGATGGCGGACATTGACGTCAGGCACTTAGAAAACATCGTACCCTTCGACTCTCTCAGAAGTTGGTCAGGATTTCGGGCTCTTGAGCCTTACCCCTTCGCCTTTTTGGTCAGCATCAAGGAACTCTATGCCCGCCTTGACTAATGCTTTTTGAACCGCCTGCACCGTACTGATCCGAGAATCCACAATTCCATTTTCGAGTCTCGCGACGGCGTTTAGCGACACAATTGCCTTATCCGCGAGTTGCTGTTGGGACCAGCCCAGCAATGCTCTGGCAGCCCGTATTTGTCGAGAGGTGATCATGTTGACCACCTTCGATACCTCTAGCAAAAGCGCCACTATAAGGGTATAAATAACCCTCTTAAGGGTATTATCTACCCCTAGCTGAAAGAACTCCGTGTTGACGGCGTCGAAAAGCCGGGTCGACCTATCCACCACAGTCCCTGTGCACCCACGCAGTTCAAGAGGATGCTGCCAGAAATGAACACCCCTTCACTCCAATCGCCTGACGTGTCTCAGACCAAATTGCCGTCCGGCTCTGACGGCTTCAACAGCAATCAAACCAGAATGGATTCTCGATCCGCAATTCCGGACCCCGAGGATTTGCAAGTGGAGCGAACGGATGATGACTCAGATCT
>NZ_JBAURI010001254.1:0-5885 GCF_049581145.1 Bradyrhizobium sp. | reverse complement strand
GAAGCCGATACCGCCCACAATTCCGCTGAACCTTTTGCCCGCAGAGCCGACCCATCTGATGGTTGGGTCTGGATCTCAGGCCTTGCACTTCAGCCGCCTGCAGTGGCGTGCTGGCATTTGTCTTGCGAGCGATCATGGGTGCGCGGATCATCAAGGCGGCGATTTCGCTGGCGGCCATCGCAACTTCGGCGATTTCGGTCTTCGCCGTGAGCTGGATCGGCCTGGCCCTGCTCGGCCATTAGCCGCGCGTTTTCGATCAAGTGCCGGGCGGACGCGAGGGCCGTTTCGCTGTCCGCTCCGGGCACGAGAGACGCGAGCCGGGCGATTTGTCGCGTAGGCCGTTCGACAAGGCGACGGCATGACGCTAGACGTCGGGCATGGAGCAACGCCGGTTCTACCCAGAGTTGGAGTCTCTCAGAGGCCTGGCGGCATTCGCAGTACTCGGAGAGCACTCGTTTCTTCGCTTTCAGGGCGAGGGCCTGACACGATTTCTCGATGTGGATGGCCCCTGGTCCGGTCATCCGAGCTGGGTCGTTGACTGGCTGGCCGTCACCATTTTTCCAGGTGCTGCGGCGGTATCGCTGTTCTTCGTGTTGAGCGGGTTCGTGCTGGGCGAAACTCTGCGCCTCGGCGCAGACAGCCGCTACCAAACTTATGCCGTCCGACGCTTGTTTCGCATCATGCCGGCGCTCTGGGCGTCCGTGCTGACCGCCGCGGCTATCTGGGCGACACTGGTTCGGCCGATCGGGCCGCTCGTCATTGCCCACCACTTCTGGCTGTCAGAGACGTGGCTGAATGTACCGCTCTGGTCGCTGCGCGTCGAACTCATCATGAGCGCGCTCCTGCCCCTCTTGCTGTGGGCTTGCGAGCGCATGGCCACGACCGCTCGGCTCGTGACACTGGTTTGTCTAATCGGCCTGAGCGCCAGAGATTTTGGAGTGCCCGGGATCGGCTTTGCCTATGCATTCTGGCTTGGTCTGCTGGTCCCGAGCCTCGGCCGGATGGTGATCGAGGCCTTTGATCATCGAACGTTGCGGCGCTTGCTGGTCGGAGCGGTGCTGTTGCTGTGCCTGTCGCGGACGCTCGCCATCGCGAGCGGCCACCATGTCGATCGGTTGATCGCCGCATTCCCGAGCTTTTTCGTCGTCGCCTATCTGAGCTACGGTTCATTCGGACGCTTGCGGCGCCTGATGCTGTCGAACGCGGCTCGCGCCCTGGGGCGCATTTCCTACAGCTTCTACCTGTTTCATTATCCGATCCTCGACCTGATCAGCCTCGCGATGATCGGCGCGTTCGGCGCGGCCTATTGGCAGGCCTATCCGATCGTCGGACAGCTCGTCCTGTTCGCGCTTGCCGCGCCGACCACATTCTTGGTCGCAAGCTTTGCCTATCGCGCGATCGAGGCGCCCGGCATCGCCGTCGGCAAATGGTGGCTGACGCGATTTTCAGTCCGCCAGACCCACCGGCTCGAACAATCCTCGCGCGCGGATTAGTTCAGCGGTTTTGCTGTTCGAACCATCCCCCTCGCGGAAGCTGGTGCTATCTCCTCGAGAAACACCCGACTTCCAGCAGCACTCGGCTTGTAGAGACGCTTGGAGCGAAAATTCGTCCGCCGCATTCTCGGCGTCACGACGTCTGTTCCGGAAAGCCGCGCAAGGAATTTTCGCGCGATCGTTGAAAAAGCCTTGTCTTGAATGGCGCGAGCATGCGCGTCGAAAGCAATTGAAGTGACGTTTGGAATCGCCTCGGTTTGGATGCATTCGTGGTTGGTAGCAACAACCACGACGAGATCACCACGGATTAATCGATGACGGCAGGTTCGGTGAGCCAGCGGGTGTGACCGAACTCAACCAGCGCGCGAACACGGCGCAGGGACGGAAGCCAGGGTCAAATATTTCGCCGTGCGGGCATTGTGCCTTCGACACCACGCGCGCGAGCCGTCGGGCGAACCCCGGCTCATTACCATCCGACGCCGTCTATTCCTTGACGGCCGTCCAGCGGCCCGCGCAGCCGTCGGACCGCCTGAACGTGCCGATGCCCGAAATCCCGGAGAGCTGCCCCTCGGAGGTGAGAGTAAAACCCCTTCCCTTGGCGAAGGCGCGCAGGGTTCCGTCTGCCGCGATCTCGCCACTGCCGCCCGGAAATGAAAGTCTGCTTCCTGAAATCACGCCGCGCGCCACGGCGCCGGCCCCGTTGCAGCCCGCGCTGGCGAAGATCCAGACACCATCGAGACTGGTGCTGCCCTGGCCTGGTGGCGAGGGTACCGGTGGCGAATGCTGCTCGACGTCGCGCGAGCCGGACAACTCCTTGTCGTCGTTGCCGATGCTTCCGCCGGCGCTGCCGGCCTGCCCGCGCGTGGCGGCCGGCAAGAGGGCCATTCCGGACAAAAGGACCGCTGTGAAGGCGGCACATCGGATGAAGCGATGCATTGGCCCAAGCTTCCGTGGATCAGATCCGAGAGACATGAAAGTCGGAAACATGAAAGTGTAGGTCATTCCGGCGGCATGCTCAATTTGGGCTTTGGCACTCGGCCTTGGCACTTGGCTTTGGCGGAAGCTTGCCGGTTGCTTCCGTTGCGAGGCGGCGCGTTGGCCACGCATCGTTGCCTGTCGAAGGGGAGCCATCGAGCGGCTTGTTTGGAACCCTCGCGAGAGCACTCACATTCTGTTGAGGGCGGGCAGTGCAGCCCGGCCGGCCGTCCCACGTTTTCTGTAGATCAACCGAAGGAGTGCGTCATGATCATTCGCCATTCGAGAAGCCTGCCTCTCGCGCTGCTGATAGCGGCGCTGCCGCTGGGATTTGTGCCCACCGGCTTTGCGTTGGCCGCTGGTAGCGGCGGTAGCGGCGCGATTGGCGCTGGTATGGGGGCGGCAGGCATCGGGAGTGCGGCTGTTGGCGGTGGAGCGGCATCCGTCGGAGGCGGTCCGCCGGCGGGTGCTGTGGGCGGCGGATCGCCGGGATCGAACAACCCCGCTGGAAACGGCGCGGCTGGAACCGGTTCTCCCAGGCGGAATGCCGTCGGGCTCCCCGAAAACCGCCCCAACGTTGCACCGGGGATACCGAGCGCCACCACGACCAGCGGCTATATCGGCGGCACAGGCATTTCAGCCCCGCCGCCATCGGTCGGGGGCGGCGTCGCGCCCTCCGCCTCAACTGGTCAACCCGCGTCCGATCAACGCGCCAACGTCCCCAAAGCGCTCGAAGGCATGGCAGACCGTCAGGTGCAGATCTCGACGACCGGTCTGGCCGTGCCGGGACCCGACGGCGTGTCGACGGTGACCGTGCCCGCACGTCCCTGCGGCCTGGCAGCGCACAGCACCGACGGAGCGTCGACCTGCGTGGGAATTCCCGGACGGATCAGAAGAGGTGGTGCTTCGACGACGGGAATGTCGCGTCAGGAGTAAGCCTGGCTGCGTCGATGTGAAAACTCCATCGCAGGCAGATCGGCCGGACAGGTGCAGGCGCAGCGGCGGGGTTGAACCTGTGTTCGATCAATCGCGGCGCTCATCCGCCGATCTCGAGCCTGAGGAATCGTCCGCTCAATTTTCCAAGCTTTTCCAGCGGGTGTTTGCCGGATCCTGCAGCCTCACAGCGGAGGCCCCACGAGCCTCCGGATATCCAGCAGTCGGAGGCTTTTCCAAATGACGATCAGATCCCATCGCCCACCCGTTGATACCAAGAGCGTCGCCGATCGCTCATCGCGCTCGGCGAAGGCATTGATCGAACGTGAGACGCTCGTCGGCGGTATATCAACGGTATTCCGGGCTGCCCGAACCTGCTGGCGAGGGCGCGTGGTACGGTGGCACCATCTCAGGCGTCACGGCTCGGCGCTGGTGCGTCGGTAAGGCTGGCAGGGGCTGCCGGTGCCGGGACGGTGGTGAAATTGTGTCTCGGTCGACACAGTCCTGCTGTGGCTTCGTCGGAACAGAGGTTTTAGTTGGACCGCGCTACGGGTTCGTGAAATCTAGCGATCTGGGGGCGGTCAAGGAATTGGATTTGGCCGGCCGCCAGCATTCAAGTCGCAGCGGCGATCCGGTTCGGGTGCGCGCTCTGCGGCGGCCTTATATTGATTTGATCAATCGAGGGGATTGTCATGAAGAGCCAGAGGTCGATACCAGCGGGCAAAACTGCACCAAAGCTTTCCGACGGCCTCCTGGCCAATTGTTATCTCGATTTGCTGAGGCTGCGCGACGAAGTTCGCAGGGCCGAGGCAAGCTGCGCACCACAAAGATCGAAGAAGCTTCGCGATCGGAAGCTCGAGGATCGAAGCAAATCGGGCCGTGCCTGAATGCTTCAGTGCGTCTGAGCAATCAAAAGGTCGTCGAATTTCATTCCCGACCTGAGTAGTGCTCCAACCCAGCGCGGCTGTCTCCCGCGTCCGGACCAGGTTTCAGTGGGCCTTTCCGGATTGCGATATTTTGGCAGTACCTTGGGGTAGGGCCGACGGGCCCTTTGGTTTTGCTCGACACGTCCGTTGAGCCGAGCCAGGCGGCGCTCAAGCTCTCGTTTTTCTGCGTCCAGCTTTACCGCGAGGATCGCACCCAGCTCTTCGTGCAGGCTCCAAAGCGCCTGCGTGGTCATCATTGCGAGCTCCTTATTTTTCACGCCTGCCTCCGCAACTTCGGAATATGTCCCTGACCGGTTGGCGCCTCCTGCCGCGAGCGGCTCCCGTCGCGGGGCTGGTACGCGACGGGAGGTCTCTTTCAAACACACGGCCCCTCGACGCGCGTTCTCGGGTCAGTGAACCACAGGCGTGTCCGTCGCTCTGCCTTGTCTCGTTCATAATGGCCGCGACAAAAAGGCCACCGGGCGAGTGGTAGCGCGCGCGCCGGGAGCCGAGCTTGGGAGAAGAAACGGCCGCCATGTGTACGTACATTTGTGCACGTTCGCGGTCACTGCGCCCGGCAATGCGCGATCGCGCTGCTCTCAAGGGCGAATACGCGGCGATGAACGCGCGCAGATAGGACGCGCCGAAGGTGCTACGCATGGTCTTGGGCTCAATGCAATGTTGCCGCTTCTTCGCCTTCGGATATCGCCTGTGCGGGGCAATGCTCCTCGAGCCGCTGTCGCTCCCGATCCATCTCTTCGAGGAGCTGTTGGTTGAACAGTTTGACCCTGCGTCGGCTCTCGCAGAGCCGAGATCTCGTGTGTTTCCTGAATAACCCCATGACGCCCGACTCGCTGATGCACCCCCACCTTGCTGCCCCTACATCGCACAACTCGTGCCGCCGTTCACGACCGTAGTATTACCGACCCCGAGCCAGCGCAGTTCTCGGGCCGCATTCACCGGCGGCAATCGGAGCCTCACTGATCGGAGCCGCAACCATATCGCAATCTCTCCCTCGAGCTGGGCCTCGATCCGTCGCCAATTGCGGACCGTGTCCGTCAGGCGCGAGGGCAGCGCAACCCGGACATCACGAAGGCGGTCCAATTCAGTCGCGATGGAGCTCGGACATGTTTCTTGCGTCCGTCGCGGGTTTCGTCATTTAATGGACGATGGTTGGCGGATCAGCGAGACGCGGGGCATGCCGTATTGGATCAAGCGAATTCTTCTCAAGTCTGGAGAGCTCGTGGCCGAGAAAGAACTTCGTCACGATGAGAATTACTTTGATGGCGACGCGCCCGTCGTTGGTGACGTGATCAGGATTTGCTGTCGTGACAGGGTTTTTGACGCCAAGGTGATTTGGGGAAACTGGCGCAGAAGAGATCCTGGACAAGATCCCAAAGTCATCGTTCCGCTGCGAGTCCAGGAGATCTAGCCGATCCTGCGGTGTTCATCGTGACGCATCGCATCGATCCGCCGGCCGGTCCCTTCACCTTCTTCATCGGGCTCCCCTGTCGTCCTAGGGCCTGTCTTCAGTTGAGCAAGATCATAGCAGAAGCGA
>NZ_JBAURI010001253.1:0-3441 GCF_049581145.1 Bradyrhizobium sp. | reverse complement strand
GGTTAGCCCTGTGTGACCCGCTTAATCTATGCACAGGACACACCAGTTTGCACCGGAACGAGCGGGCTGCGAAATGGTTGGGCGCGATCTTGATAGAGGCACCAACGTTGGCCGACACGATGTGTCGCGCGGGAAAATAATGTTGACCTGTGACGGAGGCGGCGCAAATTTCTGAAGAGTCGGCACGAGGCGACGCGAGATGGGGGCCGCCCTGTCCACCCGCACCACACGCGCTGTCACACTTCCCGAAGCAGGCGCCGACTTTCTGGCGCGGATTGAGTTGTGAGACCAAAGCGAGCATACGGCTCGATGCGGTTTGGTGTCGGCGACGCAAATGACAGCACCTGAATGCGCGCATGGTTCGTGCGACGATGACAAATCGGCCGCATCCTGCAGGAAAACCAGCGTGCTGCTATGCCCTTGACGACTGGGCCACCCTCTCGGAGGCTGCCCTGGTAACCGGTGTCTCACTTGCTCGTCGACCATGGAGCCGGATCGGCGCCATCAGGTAAAGGTTCGCGCTGTTCGAAGGCGCCCGGCTTCGCCGGCTTGCCATCTTGAGCAGGTCACGCCGGCCCGGCAGGGGCTTGCCGTGCAGGTAAGGCGGACGTGCACAGCCGCCCACAAGCATTTCTGCGCCGCAACTCAATGGCTCGAATGTCTGACTTCCATAGCGGAATTGCTGGCTCTTTTGTCAGATGAATCAACCCCGGCGAAGGTAGATAGGTGCCGATTCGGGATCCTCAGCACAAGGTACTCAGCCTGACGTCAGCAGTCACTCGCAGTGTCCGGATCCCTCAGCTGTCGAGTAGATTGTCCCGGAGAGTTGCGCCAGTGTATTTGGTCCGGAACCTGCCACGCCTTTGCAGTTCCGGGACGACGAGATCGGCAAACTCCTCAAAGCAGCCTGGGGTGTAGGTCGCAGCCAGCATAAACCCATCAGCCCCGCCCTCATCCATGTAGTGTTCCATCTGGTCGGCGATGTCCGCCGCCGTGCCGACCGCAACCGGCATTCCCATGCCCTGGGCATAGATCATGGCGGCCTCTTTCACGGTGACTGGCGCGCCGCCCTTGGCGTAGATGATCGATTCGAACAATCCCTGGATTCCCGGCACCTCAATGTTCTGCACGATGGCATCGGAAGGATAGGTCGAGAAGTCGAGCCCGAAATGTCCGGACATCCAGGCCAATGCGCCTTCCGGCGGAATGCAGGCCTTGATCCTTTCGTATTTTTCCTGCGCCTCACTGCGGGTTTCCGCCACCACGGTCTGAAGACCGTAGATCAGCTTTACCGAACCTGGTGCGCGATCGAATTTGTTGGTAAGCCGTTCGGTCAGATCGGTGCAATATTGCTTCATCCGGTCTACGTTCGGGTGAACGGCGAAGATCGCTTCGGCGTGTTTCGCCGCGAAGTCGCGTCCTTGTCCGGACGAGCCTGCCTGCCAGAGAACGGGGCGCCCTTGCGGCGAGGGGGCGCAGAAGTGGCGGCCGTCACATTTGTAGTATTTGCCTTCGTGGTGGACCACCTTGATCTTCGCTGGATCCGCATAGATCCCGGAAGCCTTGTCGGCAATGATCGCGCCGGGTTCCCACGAATCCCAGAGCTTGTAGCAGACCTCCATGTACTCCTCGAGCCGCTCGTAACGGCCGCTCCGCTCCGTCATCTGGTGTCCATAGGCGTCCCACTCGCTTTTCGAATAGGAGGACACGATATTCCACGCCACCCTGCCGCCGGAGAGATGGTCGAGGCTCGAAAGCCGGCGGCACATCGAATAGGGATGTTCGAAGGCCGTCGAAAGCGTGACCCCGACGCCGAGATGCCTGGTTGCGGTGGTGATGATCGGAACGATGGTGGAAGGTTCGTGCGTCGGGCATTGCACCGCCCACTTGACGATCGCGTCCGAGCTGTTCTCGTGGGTGTTGTAGGGAGCAAGCTCGTCAGCGATGAACATCGCATCGAACAGCCCGCGCTCCATGGTCCTCGCCAAGTGCTGCCAGTATTCAGGCGTCGAGAAGTTCCACCCCACCTTGTCCTTGGGATGACGCCACATGCCGGTCGCATGACTGTTCACCCCGTGCTGAATGAATCCCAACAGATGAGCCTTCTTGTTCCGAGTCGTCATGTCCATGCTTTCTGTTTGAGGAATTCACTGCACCGGGTTCGAGCTGGGCCACCGGCTTTGATCCATCAACTGGCGGGCTTGTCTTCCACGAAGAAGGCGAGCCCGCATCCGGCAGCGGTGACCAGCGCGAGTAGCGGGCCGGCATAGATCATGGCCGGGCTGAAGCCGGCGCCCGCGATAATCGCAGCCGATGCCACCACCGACAACGCGGCGATGCCGCCGTACCGATAATCCGGCACGTTGTGGGGCTCGGGCCCTCCAGCGCGATATTCGGCAATGGCGTTCATCAACCCGCGCCAGAACCCGGCGAGGAAGAACAATGTGACGACGATGCCGACGATGGTGATGAGTGCGTACATGGTTAGCTCCTGTGATGATGTTGTGAGGGATGCCCATGTGCCAGGCATGGGCGCTGTTCGATGTCTATTCTGCCGGCGCCGAGACCTCGTCGTTGATCCCCTTCAACCCGCTGAGGTCGAAGTTCCTGCCGCCGATAAACCCCGCGACCAGCACCGTCAGACCGCTGATGGCGACGATGGAAAGCGTTCCGATCAGCTCGCCCGCCATCTCGTAGATCGGCATCCCGATCAAGATCGCGGCGGCAATCCCGCCGACGAAACCGACCATGTTGGTTTTAGGCCAGAGGATTGACAGCACCAGCGGCAGCAGGATCGATGTCTTGAGCGCATAGGTCGTCAGCACGAGCGTGGTGAAGTCGAGTCCGGAAAGGACGATCAGCGTGGCGACGATACCGCCCGCCAGCACGGACAGCTTCGTGATCACGAACAGGCGGCTCTCCGACGTCAGCGGAAAATATCGCTTGACGATGTCGACGGCCACGATTGAGGAAAGCGCGGCGCTGGCGCCGTCGATGGTCGAATAGCAGGCGGCGAGAATGACCAGCACATAGAGTAGCACCAGCGTCAATCCGAGACCGATATGCGAGACGATGTAGGGGCCGATGGCGACGATATCGCCGCCGATGTCGGCCGGCTTGAGGCCATAGGCGATGCCGACCAGCCCCAGCATGCCGAGGCAGATCGGAATCGGATAGAACAGCGCGCCGGCCCAGAGGAAGGTGCGGCCCACGTCACGGCTCTTCACCGCCCACACCTTCTGCCAGAATGTCTGGTCGGATACGGTTGCCGCCAAAAGACCGAAGGCCAACGTAATGCCGAAGCCGGCCGCGGCGTCCGGCCGCAGCACCGAGAGATTCCGCGCGTCGGCCGCGCCGGCGGCGTCGAACACCGCCTGGGTGCCGCCTGGCACCTTGGCGTAGACGGCCGCCACCACGATGGCGGCCGGCACGGTGATCATG
>NZ_JBAURI010001252.1:0-2352 GCF_049581145.1 Bradyrhizobium sp. | reverse complement strand
ACTCACAAAATTGCGAAGCGCGCTGAACCTGCAGTTTGAAAAACAGCGGGAGTTATCGAAGGGGCGGCCCCGGCGACAAATCGCGAGTGCGCCGGTCACGCCAAGACGGCGCGCCTACCGACATTGGGCCGGAAAGTGCTCTGTCCATAAGGTCGGGCCATTCACTGGACGGTTCTGAAAAGAGAATGCGAATGTAGCCCCCAGAGAGCTTCTGCAATGCTTCACGCCGCGTCGTTGCTGCCGATGATGGCGGCATCGCATTCACCAGGCGGATGCTCCTCCTCGCACCGCTATTCGCGGAGCCTGCCGCTGGCGCTAGGGGAGACCGCCGCGCGGGCCGGCACGATCAATCCCTTGGAGACCGCGGCCACGCTGCCCGATGCCATCAAGTTCGTCCCCTGCAGCGGGGGTCCACCTGATAGCGGCGAGATGGCAGCACGATACGGCGGCCTGGACCAGGCTGGCCCCTATCTCGTCCTGATGAAATGGCATCCGGGACATATGACTGCTCCGCAATCCTTTCTGACCGATCGAATCTCGCTCGTTGCGTCCGGCGCATGTTGGGACCCCCGCAGGCCTCCACGGTGCTTTCAGCGTCGTCTCCGCAACCAGAACGGTCTGGCAACGGGAGCAAGATTTCAAGGATGACAAGTCGCAGTCCGATTGCCCCATCCTCTGGATTGTTCCGACGCCAACCTTCGCGTATCGGCGGTTGCCGCTCTGACCGCTTTGTGGTTTCGGGCATCTGGCCAGTCTGACGCTTGATTGATGGCACGCCATCGACTGGGAGTCGAGCCAACGAACCGTTTGAATGTCGTGGTGAAATGAGCTTGCGTCTGGAAACCTACCGTCAGGGCGATTTCGACGATTGGAGTCGTCGTGTTGTGCAGCAATTGCTCCGCCTGCTGAACTCGCCGCCTTAAAACAAACTCGTGGGGTCGCAGATTTGTCGCCGCCCGGAATTGAGACGCGAAGTGCATTCGACTCAATCCTGCGACCCCCGCCAACTCGGCCAGGGTGACTTTCGTCGAAAGATGGAGGTCGACATATTCGACCACCCGCTTGAGGCGCCATTTCTGCAACGCCTGGACCTGCCGTTGCCTCGGCTCTATTTCGACCGGCCTGACAGCGGTCCGAGCATCCGACCGCAGACCGATAAATCTGACGGCGATGGCAAATCGCAGGGCATCGGCACAGCGCTGGTCACTTCCCTGCTCTGCGGCCTCGACTGCACTAGAAAGAGATTTGATGAGGCGATCGTTCGGATTTTCGGCTATTGCGGTATTCCGCACGCATTCGAGCCACGCCGCGTCGGTGGTGAACTGCGCGTACTGATCCATGTCTTCCCGGTTGGTCATTGTCGCGTGCAGACGCCAGGCATCGAATCGCAATGCGTGGACTCCGGCCGCTTCGTTCGAATGACGCACGAACTGACTGGCCACAGCCTCGGCGAAGCAGCGTGCGATCCGACGATCGGCCGTAGCATCCGAGCAACCCGCATTTGCGGAGTAGTTGGCCCTTGGAATTCGCGACGGCTGCGGCATAACCGAACTCCCGATTGATCGACTGAAAGCCGGAAGACTGCGAACCGGAAGCACTGTGAGCACTGTGAGGCAGCTAATTGGAGAAGCCAGACCCATCAGTGTCTCATCGCGTTTCCCTTGACCGTGCTATTCCGACCTCTACGCTTGCGATATCGTATCGGGATTGGTGCACACCATTCTACCGTTGTTCCGATCGGGTAATGACCTAGAGTCGCAACATGATACCTTGGTATCGGTGGGGCCATTCTCACCTGGACCTATTGGCTTTGACTGCGGGCGGATGGCCGAATTAGGCCGGGTCGCCCGCATTGGCAACATGCGAGCGTACAATCCGGACTGGAATGCCCTTCGACGACGGGGTGAAGCTCAGGGGATCGTGTGCGTATAGCGGCACGAGCGGATTGGTCTCTGGATAGTATGCAGCGCAGCAGCCGTCCGGAAACGAATAGCTGACCACGCGGAAACCATGCACTCGGCGCTCGACGCCGTCGGTCGATACCGTGACGAGATCAACGCGGTCGCCGTCCACAAGGCCACGTTTGTCAATTTCGGATTTGTTCAGGAACACGATATCGCGCTGGCCGTACACGCCACGATATCGGTCGGACATCGAGTAGAGCGTGGTATTGTACTGGTCGTGACTCCGTACGGTGCTGAGCCAAAGCGTGTCCCGATCTTGCGCGCCGAGGTCCTCACCGAGGCCGTCGAAGACGAGAAAATTTGCTTTGCCCGATGGCGTCGCCCAGATGCGCTCGCGGGCGGTCGACACAAGGTGGGAGCCGCCGGGAACGCGGATCCGGGCGTTATA
>NZ_JBAURI010001251.1:0-2402 GCF_049581145.1 Bradyrhizobium sp. | reverse complement strand
TTGTCGGCCCGATCGACCAGTACCACCTCGCGCACGACGCCGGCAGCGGCGCCCGGCACCAGTGCCGCGAGGGTGGCGACTGCGGGTTGCTCAACCCCTTCGGTCGGAATGATCACGCTCAGCATTGATGGCCCACCAATACTGCACCGTTACCACCTTGTCATAGTCAAATCAGCTCGTGATTTTGCAGCTTTTTGCGGCAACCGCAGCCGCTCGTGCGAATGGCTGTGACGCTCAATGATGCGCCGCGTGGCGCTGCCCGGTTTTGGTCTGGCTGGGCTGGTGCGCTTCGGCTCGCCAGCTTTCGATCTCGGCCAGCTCGGCTTGCGGCCGCGTCACGACGGTTTCGAGCCGGCCGAGATAGATCTTGCCGCTGTCGCCGTCGATCGTGATCCAGTCGCGGCCGGCAATCGCGGTGGCGCCGAGCATCGCCCGGTCGGCCGCGCCGTCGACCGCCATCTCGGCGCAGCCGACGATGCAGGGTTTGCCCATCTGGCGCGCCACCAGCGCTGCATGCGCGGTGCGGGCGCCGACCGAGGTCACGATGCCGGCGGCGATCGCAAAGCTCCCGACGTCGGCGGTCGAGGTGTCCGGGCGCATCAGGATCACCGGCTCGCCGGTGGCCGAAAGGCGCTGCGCGCTGTCGGAATCGAACGCGGCGCGTCCGACCGCGATGCCGCCGGACGCACCGATGCCGCCGGCGACAGGGGTTGGAGGTGACACCAGGGAGGTCTCGACCAGCGAAACCAGATCGAGATCTTCGATCCGCGCCAGCGCCTCTTCGCGGCTGATCAGCTCTTCATGCACGAGGTCGATCGCCACTCGAAGCGCGGCGCGCGGCGTCCGCTTGGCCGCGCGGGTCTGCAGCAGCCATAGCTTGCCGTCTTCGACGGTGAATTCGATATCCTGCGCGTCGCCGAATTCGCGCTCCAGCCGGCTGAAGACGTCGGAGAGTTCGCTGGTGATGGTCGGCAGCGCGCGCGCGATGGTTTCTTCCGTGTCGGGCGTGCGGCGGCCGGAGACGACGTCCTCGCCTTGCGCGTCGAGCACCAGATCGATCATCGGATGTGGTGATCCGGTCGAGGGATCGCGGGAGAACGCTACGCCGGCGCCGGAACACAGCCCGCCATTGCCGAACACCATCGCCTGCACCGTGACCGCGGTGCCCTCGAGATCGTCGAGCTGCTGCAGGCGGCGGTAGGTCTGCGCCCGCTCGCTGATCCAGGAGCGATAGACCGCGCGGGCGGCGGCCTCGAGCTGCGCGTCGGCATCTTCCAGCCATTCGTCGT
Organism: Bradyrhizobium sp.; assembly: GCF_049581145.1. Classification (GTDB taxonomy): domain Bacteria; phylum Pseudomonadota; class Alphaproteobacteria; order Rhizobiales; family Xanthobacteraceae; genus Bradyrhizobium. Next base: position 1,113 of record NZ_JBAURI010001251.1, on the reverse strand, counting down.
TACCGCCTTCGACCAGTGCCCGCTCGTCGGCGGCGAGACGCTCGATCGCCTCGCTGTCGAGTTCGCGGTCGCTGCCCGCGCCTTCGCTCGCCGTCAATTCGGCCAGCCGGGCCGCGAGCGGGGCGGGGTCGATGCCGAGCACGGTCTCGGCAAAACTTTCGATGAAGCGCCGCCGGCAATCCCATGCCAGCCGCGGCCGGCCGGTGGCGCGGATCAGGCCTTGCACCGCGCTCGAAGTGCAGCCGACATTCAGCACGGTGTCGAGCATGCCGGGCATCGATCGCGCCGCGCCCGAGCGCACCGAGAGCAGCAGCGGCCGCCGCCGGTCGCCGAAGCGTTTTCCGGTCGCTTCCTCCAGATAGGCGATGCCCTGCTTCAAGCCGTCGCGCAAATCGTGCTCGGCATGCGGGTTGCCCGCGATCACATTGGCGCACAGCCTGACCGGGAGCACGAAAGCGGGCGGCACCGGCAGGCCGAGCGCGGCCATTCGCGCCAGGTTGGCCGCCTTGGCGCCGACCACATCTGCCGAATGCTGTTCGGTCGATGCGCCACCGATCCGCACGATATGCATGCGCTGTTTCCTCTCAAGCTGACAGGTCGGCCATGATGTGCCGCCGCAACAGATGCCCGAACCCCGCGAGCCGGTCGGTGGCGCGTTCGATCGCGCGCGCCAGTTCGAGCACGGACAGCGAGGTCGCGAGGTCAAAGCCGCCGGTGAACACGAGTGCGGTGATCGCGCGCTCCTCGGTATCCGCGCTGTGCTCGGCATCGATCAGGCGCACCACGGCGGCCAAGGCATCCTCGGAATCGGCGCGGCGCCCTTCCGGGACTTCGACGGTCGCGGCCAGCCCGGACGCTGCGGCCTCGGTCGCGGTGGTCGCCACCGCGCAGAGGCCCGACAGCGTCGACAGCAGCGCCGCGTCGATATTGGCGGGCGCCAGCGAGGCGATGAAGGCGGCCTGCTCCAGCTCGTCGACCGTCGCCTCGGCGAGGTCGATCAATTGTTCGATCACCGGCTTGGCGTCGAGACGGCTGGCCTCCTTGCGGGCTTCGATCGCAATCCGGTCGGCCTTCTGCTCGATCCGGCCGGCGCGCGCCGCCAGCAGCTTGCCG
>NZ_JBAURI010001250.1:0-8200 GCF_049581145.1 Bradyrhizobium sp. | reverse complement strand
GATGTCCTAAGTCCTACGAGGATGATGATCATAATCTAATGGTGCGTCGTTCTCTGGCTGTGGAGGCCTTCTCTCACTGATGCTTGGAGCGAATATGGGCGAAATTATTCGATTTGTTGCCAGGTCTGAGCGCGAGCGAGCGCGCCTGATTCAAGAGGCCCGCGCGATATATGACAGCATCTTCCCGGCAGCTGATGCAGTCGGCAAGCCGCGGGATAAGGCACCCCCCACGTCATAAGGTCGGGGGCGCCAATCGCCATCCCGGCGACGGCGTCCTCGCATGAGATCGGAGACGAGCGGCTGCGTAGCGTCAAGCAATCTGGCTGCTCCGAGTGTTGGCGCCATTGCCGGCCGTGGTGGTCAGCGACCTGTTCGCGAAAACCGAGCGGCAAAGCTGCATCATGGGCTGGGATTTTCCGGCACCCGGCTCAGCGGCGCGTCGCCGCGAGGGGCGCCGCGCAAAGTCTATCGGAAGCATGAAAATTCGAGTATTCGATCGCCCTTGATATCCGATGGTACCGAGGAGTGGTGGTTTGATCCCTGCTGCATGTTCGTCCGGCGCCGCGCCGGGAGCGTTCGTCGCTGTCGACTGGGGCACCAGCAGCTTTCGTGGCTGGCTGATGTCTGCCGATGGCGAGGCGCTGGCAGAGAGCCGCGGCGCCGAAGGCATGCTGCATTGCAGCGGCGCAGGCTTTGCTCCCGTGCTGCGTGATCACCTCGCAAGGCTCGGCGCTCCCGATGGAATCCCCATCTTGATCTGCGGGATGGCAGGCGCGCGGCAGGGCTGGGCCGAGGCGCCCTATCTGAAGACGCCGACGCGCCTCGATGCGCTGCATGAGGGCGCCATCCGCGTTGGCGCGCGCGGCGACATCCGCATCCTGCCCGGTGTCGCTCAGGCGCGAGCCGACCGGCCCGACGTCATGCGGGGAGAAGAGACGCAGCTTCTGGGCGGGACCGACCCTGATTTCACCGGTCTTGTCTGCATTCCCGGTACGCACAGCAAATGGATCAGGATAGAAGCAGGTCAGCTCATCGAGTTCTCGACCTATATGACCGGCGAGCTGTTCTCCGTGCTTTCCCAGCATAGCATCCTTGCCCACGCAGTCGAAATGGCTGGTCAGGTTCCGACGAAAAGCCAGCCGTTCCGCGAGGGCCTCGCAACGGCGCTGGCTGCGCCGGCCGGACTAACCGCGTCGCTTTTTCGGCTGCGTGCCGCGCAACTGCTGGGATTCGAGCAGCGGATCGATGGTGCGGCGCGGCTGTCGGGCCTCTTGATCGGAACCGAGATCGCGGATGCGGTGGACCGATATGGTGCTCCGCGATCGCTGCGGCTGATCGGGACAGGCAGCCTCGGCCTGCTGTATGAGGCGGCATTGAGCAAACGCGGTTTCGACGTGACAGCGGTCGATGCAGACGAAGCGTCACGAGGCGGGCTCAGCAGGGCCGCCATCGACATTTGGGGAGCGCAGTTCTGACATGATGCATCCGGTTCCCTGGCCCAGGGTCAGGCGCTCGCTCATCGCGATTCTGCGCGGTATCCATCCCGACGAGGTCGAGGTGATCGTCGAGACGCTGATTGACAGCGGCTTTGAATTGATCGAGGTGCCGCTGAATTCGCCTGACCCTTTTGTCTCGATCGAGCGTCTGTGCAAGCGCTTCGGGAACGATTGCCACATCGGGGCAGGCACCGTCCTCAACGCAACTGACTGCGCGCGTGTCGCCGATCTCGGCGGGCGGTTGACGGTCAGCCCGAATGTAGACGCCGATGTTCTGGCAATGGCACAGGCGCGGCAACTGGTGACCATGCCCGGCGTGTTCTCGCCCACCGAGGCATGTCTTGCGCTGCGCTGTGGAGCTTCGGCCCTGAAGTTCTTTCCTGCGTCGGTACTTGGGCCGTCCGGTATTGCCGCGCAGCTTGCCGTCCTCCCGAAGGAGACGGTGGTCGGTGCTGTCGGCGGCGTATCGGAAAAAAACCTTGCCGCGTATAGGGCGGTGGGAATCCGGGTGTTCGGACTTGGCAGCAGTCTCTATCGCCCGGGCATGACGGCGCTCGAAGTGCGCGAGGCAGCGCTGACCTCGGTCCATGCCTATGATGGCCTTGGCTAAGGCGACTGGCCGAGGCAGGGAAGAGCGATCGCAAGGATCGCTCTGATATCAAGGACCCGAAACAAACCGTCGAAGAGCTATTGCATCCCCGAAGGCCAACGCGAACCTGATGCATCCTGGGTGGGTTCCTCCGTGTGCCTCGGCGCAGACATGTCGCGCTGGCATATTTCGGCTTTCGTCGGAGTTGGGCGCACCCACAGCCTGATTTCAGTCGGAGTGATCGTTGCCAAGCGTGTGCGCTCCGCGTGCATTGAGGCGTCGAAAAGCCGAAAAAATATCGCCTGATGGTGTAGAACAAAGTGCACACGACGCGACCTGACCAACGATTTGCATGTACTCCAGAAAATGAAGTTGAATCAATCACATAGATTCTCCGTGGCGCCGATGATGGACTGGACCGACGGGCATTGCCGCGTGTTCCACCGCCTGATGTCGCGCCGCGCGCGGCTTTACACGGAGATGCTGACGACTGGCGCGGTGATTTTTGGCGATCGTGCCCGGCTGCTCGGTTTTGATGCGAGCGAGCATCCGCTGGCGCTGCAACTCGGCGGCTCCGATCCGCGTGAGCTCGCGACGGCAGCCGGGATCGGCGAGGATTTCGGCTATGACGAGATCAATCTCAATGTCGGGTGCCCGTCGGATCGGGTGAAGGATGGCCGGTTCGGGGCCTGCCTGATGGCGGAGCCGGAACTGGTCGCGGCCGGCATTGCCGCCATGAAGCGCGCTGTGCGGATTCCCGTCACCGTGAAGTGCCGGATCGGTATCGACGATCAGGACCCGGAGGTGGCGCTCGATGCGCTGGCACGCGGCGTGGTGGCCGCGGGCGCCGACGCCTTGATCGTCCATGCCCGCAAGGCCTGGCTCAGCGGCTTGTCGCCGAAGGAAAACCGCGATATCCCGCCGCTCGATTACGAGCTTGTGTACCGGCTGAAGGCCGCATTGCCCGATGTGCCGGTCATCATCAATGGCGGCATTGCCGGCATCGCGGAGGCCGCCGCGCATCTTGGCAAGGTCGACGGCGTGATGCTGGGACGCGCGGCCTATCAGGAGCCATGGCGGCTGCTCGCGGTCGATCCGGAGTTGTTCGGCGAGGCCGCGCCGCACGCGAGCATGAGGGCGGTGTTTGAAGAGATGCTGCCCTATATCGAGCACGAGCTGGCGCGCGGCACCCGGCTGCATGCGATGACGCGGCACTTTGTCGGCGCGTTTTTTGGCGTGCCCGGCGCGCGTGCCTTCCGCCGTCATCTCGCCGAGCACGGCGTCAAGCCGGGCGCCGGGGTGAACGTGCTGCGCGACGCGATCACGCGGGTGGAGGACGTCGGCCGGCCCTCGATCGCCGCGTAGAGCGTGGCGGTCGAAAGCGAGCCCGCGATGTCCCGCCCGTGATCGGGCAGGCGCCTGAATCGATTGACGGCCGCCACTGCGCGGTTACGCTTCGCTAATTGTCCGCGCTTTCCGAAACGGGGGATGCGCAAATGAGTTTCGGGTTTTCTGGTCTCGTTCGGGTTGATGATTCTCTCGGTTGTCGGCGTTTTCATTCAGCTCCCTTTTGTCAGCGACTACGCCTTCTGGCTGGCTGTCGTCGCCTACGGCCTGCTCGCCGGCGCCAGATTTTATCATCATCACCACAAGGGCTGAGTGCCGGCATTCCACGGATCGACCGACCGCCGGGAAGCGGTGTCGGCCGCACTCCTTGCTTCAGAAGCCGTGCAGCACCAGGCGGTCGGCGCGTACCTCAAAACTTTCCAGCCGGTCCAGAAAGCTCATGCCGAGCAGATTGGTCTTCATCTGCCCGTGCGGCACCACGAGCGCCGGCACCGAACGTTCGACCAGCTTGCCGATCGCGAGCCGGTCGAGTGTCAGCCGCGCCGCCCGGGTGTGTCCGCCCGCGGTCTCGAGGTCGACATCATAGTCGAGCAGTTCGAGCGGCAGGCCAGCGGCCTTCGCGGTCTCATAGGTCAAGACCACCGAGGTCGCGCCGGTATCGATCACCATAGGAGCGGCGATGCCGTTGATCCTGGCGCGCAGCGCGAACTCGCCGCCCTGGCCGCGCGGAATCTGCACCGCGTGTGCCCGCTGCTCGACGTGATCGCGCAGCAGCTCGGTCACGGCATCGCTGGCCCGCACCACCCGCTCGGGATCCTTGTAGGCCGCAACGGCCGCCGCGGTGAAAGCGAACAGGAACAGCAGCAGCAGAGAACGCATCATCGCGCGGCTCCCGGATCAGCGTGGCCGTGGCTCAATCGTGGTCCGCAGCAGGGATCGGGGGCGCCAGTCCCGCATCCGCCATGCGCGCCGGCAATGTCGCCATCACCGCCCGCCGCTCCGCGCCGTCCATGCGGTGCCAGCGAGCGATTTCGGGAAGCGTGCGGCCGCAGCCGAGACAGAGGCTGGTCCTGGGATCGATCATACACACTGCGACGCACGGCGTTTCTTTGCTCATTGTTCGATTGTGAGGGACATCCTGGCGCTGGGGCAAGCACTGCTGTTGCTCTATAATCCTGTACCGGCGCTCATGATCGGCTTGTTGCGCGCGCGATGCTTTTCGCTCGCCGTAGGCGTCATGGTGTCCGGTTGCAGCGGCGGCGCGGAATCGTCGGACATCGGCGCCAAGGCCGACATCACGCGCTCCGGTGGGAAGGTGATGATCACCTCGGTGCCGATCCGCAATTTCGATTTCAGCGTGAAGGTGCCGCCATGCAGGTCGACCAGGCTCTTTGCGATCGGCAGCCCGAGACCAGCGCCTTGCTCGGCGGACTTGATCGAGTTGGAGCCCTGGCCGAACGAGGCCAGCACGATCGGGATCTCATCCTCGGGAATGCCCGAGCCGGTATCCTTGACGCTGAGATACTGTCCGCCGGAGGCGGTCCAGCCGGCCTTCAACCAGATCTCGCCGCCCTGCGGAGTAAACTTGATCGAGTTCGACAGCAGGTTGAGCACGATCTGCCGCGTGGCGCGCTCGTCGCCCCAGATCCGCGGCATGCCCTGCTCGAACACCTCGTGAATCGTGATGCCGCGGCTCGAGGCGCGCAGCTTCAACAGATGATGGCAATCGGCGACGACATTGACGAGCGAGACCGCTTCCTCGTTCAGCTCATAGCGACCAGCCTCGATCCGCGACAGGTCGAGGATCTCGTTGATCAGGTTCAGCAGATGCACGCCGGAATTGTGGATGTCGGCCGAATATTCCTTGTAGACCGGCACCGCATGGGCGCCGAAGATCTCGCTCTTCATCACCTCTGAAAAGCCGAGGATGGCGTTCAGCGGCGTGCGCAGCTCGTGGCTCATCTGGGCCAGGAAGCGCGATTTGGCGACATTGGCCGATTCCGCGCGATGTCGCGCCTCGTCCGAAATCGACTTGGCCTGCTCGAGCTCGCCGATCAACGCATCCTTCTCGGCGCGCGCTTCCAGCGTCGCCAGCGTGGTGGAATGCAGCCGGTGGGCGAGCAGCGCGAAATATCCTTCGGCCGCGAGCGCCAGCGCTGCGAGCACGCCATCGTCGAACGTGCCGCCAATCGCGAAATTCAGCGAGATCGCCACCGTGATCGGGATGGTGGCCGCCAATGCAGCGATCGGCAGATTGGCCGCCAGCATGCTCGATACCGCGACCACCAGCAGCATCAGCGACATCATCACCGTATCGGAGACCGCGCCGAGCGCCGGATGAACAAGCATCGCCATCCAGCACAGGCCGTAGAGCAGGTCGAGCAGCACAAACCGCGTGCGCCATTTCGGCATCGAGCCGGGTGAGGGCGGCTCTGCCAGAAAGCGGACGCAGGTGCGCACGGTGGCGGCATGGATGCTCAGCACGCCGCAGGTCCAGAGCGCCGCAGTGGTCGGCTGCATCCACACGCTGAACAAGGCGCCGGTTGCAACGACCAGCAGCATCACGACCAAGGAGGCCGAGATCCGCGTCTGCGCGTATTGCCGCAACAATTCCCGATCGAAAGCGGGGCGGGTTCCACTGGTCGACGTTAACCGATCCCGCGCCTCACGCACCCGCTGCGCGGCGGCCCGCCGGCTGCTGGCGGGCACCGCAACTGGCGGCTCTGCCGGGAGCTGAACAATCTCAGGCTTTTCGGCGGGTTTACTCATCAAACAACACAAACCCCGCCCGCGACAGGCGGGCTCCTTGCATTGTCTATCTGTGCCGCCAAATCCTTAAGAGGTGCTGTAGAAAACGAAAAATTTCCCTTAACCGGAGGTTAAATTAACCTTTGGCCGCGCGCCGTTTTCGCGCGCGGCCATGCGCCTGAACTCACCGTTCCAGCCGCGCCAGCAGGCTCGACGTATCCCAGCGCTTGCCCCCCATCTTCTCGACCTCGGCATAGAAGGCATCCACCAGGGCTGCGACCGGCAGGCTCGCACCGTTGCGGCGGGATTCGGCGATGCAGATCGAGAGGTCCTTGCGCATCCACTCGACCGCGAAGCCGAAATCATATTTGCCGTCGTTCATGGTCTTGTAGCGGTTCTCCATCTGCCAGGACTGGGCCGCGCCCTTCGAGATCGTGTCGATCACGGCGGCGACGTCGAGGCCCGACTTCTTGGCGAAATGGATGCCCTCTGAAAGGCCCTGGACCAGTCCTGCGATGCAGATCTGGTTGACCATCTTGGTGAGCTGGCCGCTGCCCGCCGGACCGAGATGCTTGCACATCCGCGCATAGGCCGCGATCACGGGCTCGGCGCCCGCATAGGCGTCCGCGGCGCCGCCGCACATCACGGTCAGGACACCGTTTTCCGCGCCGGCCTGGCCTCCGGACACCGGGGCGTCGACGAATTTGAAGCCGGCCTTCTGGGCCGCGGCGTCGAGCTCGCGCGCCACTTCGGCGGACGCGGTGGTGTGGTCGACGAAGGTCGCGCCCTTGCTGATGCCGGCGAAGGCGCCGTCCGGCCCGATCGTCACGGCGCGCAAGTCATGGTCATTGCCGACGCAGCACATCACGAAATCCTGACCCTCGGCAGCGGCCTTAGGCGTCCGCGCCGCACGGCCGCCGAACTTTTCGACCCAGGCCTGCGCCTTCGCCGCGGTCCGGTTGTAGACCGTGACCTCGTGGCCACCTTTTTTCACGAGATGTCCTGCCATGGGAAAACCCATCACGCCGAGACCGAGAAAAGCGACTTTAGCCATGTCTGCTACCTTGTTTTACAAGCCTTGGGGGGTTCGCCGGCATCATGGAACTGGCCGGCTTTTGGGGAAGCGGGCACCATAAGCCCTGCGCCATGAAGGGCAACGGCTTCGTTGGGCGCAAGGTTTGGCGCAAGCCGGGGGTTTCGTGCTAGGTTGGCAGGCCAGCAAAAGTCACAAAAAGGGAGTGTATCGCATGGGCATGAGCGTAGGCGTGCTCGATCATTTCAACATCCGGACCCGGAAACTGGCTGAGACCGTCCGCTTCTATGAGGATGTGCTCGGCCTGGAAAAGGGCGCCCGGCCGAACTTCGCCTTCCCGGGGGCCTGGATGTACAGCGAGGGCAAACCGGTGGTGCATCTGGTCGATATCGCGGCCACCGACGAGCTGCAAAAGCCCGATTCCGGTGTCGTTCATCACGTCGCCTTCGTCAGCCGGGGCTTTGCCGGCATGAAGGACCGGCTCGCGTCCAAGGGCATGGCCTTTGACGCACGCCAGGTTCCGGGCGGCGATCTCTGGCAGATCTTCGTCAACGATCCCAACGGCGTCACGATCGAGCTGAACTACGAGGCCGCCAAGGAAGGCGGCGTCGCGGCGCCCGTCGAGCGGCGGGATGATGTCGGGGCGATGTAGCCTTTTGAGCCGCAACGCTTTAAGGGTCGCATCCGACAAATTTGAGGAGATGCACTTTGAGCGTGACGCAGCAACAGGTCCTGGACGCGCTTGCCAAGGTCGCCTCGCCCCGCGGCGTGGCGCTGACCAACGCCAATGTGCTGTCACCGGTCACGGTCGATGACGGCAAGGTGTTCCTGTCGATCAATGTCGATGCTGCGGAAGCCCGCGCCTGGGAAAGCGTCCGGACGCAAGCCGAAACCGCGGTGCGCGCGATCGCCGGCGTCACCACCGCCATGATCGCGCTGACCGCCGAGCGCAAGCCCGGATCGGCTTCCCCAGCACCGGCACCCCAC
>NZ_JBAURI010001249.1:0-12670 GCF_049581145.1 Bradyrhizobium sp. | reverse complement strand
GGCCCAGATGTCGGCGGCGGGCATTCCGCAGATCGCGATCGTGATGGGATCGTGCACCGCCGGCGGCGCCTATGTTCCGGCGATGTCGGACGAGAGCATCATCGTGCGCAATCAGGGCACGATCTTTCTCGGCGGGCCGCCGCTGGTGAAGGCCGCGACCGGCGAGGTGGTGACCGCCGAAGAGCTCGGCGGTGCCGACGTGCATTCGCGCCAGTCCGGCGTCACCGACCATTATGCGCAGAACGACGCGCATGCGATCGGCATTGCCCGCCGCATCGTGGCCACGCTGAAGCAGCCGAACCGCGCCGCGCTGAACATGCGCGCCTCGCGCGAACCGCTGTTCGCGGCGCAAGATATCTACGGCGTGGTGCCGGTCGATGGCCGCAAGCCGTTCGATATCCGCGATATCATCGCGCGCGTGGTCGATGGCTCGGAATTCGACGAGTTCAAGAAACTCTACGGCCAGACGCTGGTGTGCGGCTTCGCACATATCTGGGGTTTTCCGGTCGGCATCATCGCCAACAACGGCATCCTGTTCAGCGAGAGCTCGCTGAAGGGCGCGCACTTCATCGAGCTGTGCTGCCAGCGCGCCATTCCGCTGGTGTTCCTGCAGAATATCACCGGCTTCATGGTTGGCAGGAAATATGAGGCCGGCGGCATCGCGCGTGACGGCGCCAAGCTGGTGACGGCGGTCGCAACCGCCGCGGTACCGAAATTCACCGTCGTGATCGGAGGCTCCTACGGCGCCGGCAATTACGGAATGTGCGGGCGGGCCTACAGCCCGCGCCTGCTCTGGATGTGGCCGAATGCGCGGATTTCGGTGATGGGCGGCGAGCAGGCCTCGATGGTGCTGAGCCAGGTCCGCCGCGACAATATCGAGGCCAAGGGCGAGACATGGCCGGCGGCGGAGGAAGCGAGATTCCGCGAGCCGATCCGCGCTCAGTATGAGAGCCAGGGTAATCCCTATTACGCCACCGCGCGGCTGTGGGACGACGGCGTGATCGATCCCGCCGATACGCGGCTGGTGCTCGGTCTCGGCTTGTCGGCGGCCTCCAATGCGCCGATCGAGCCGACCAAATTCGGCCTGTTCAGGATGTGACGGATGGATCGGCCCAAATTGTACCGGCGCTTTCGCAAGCTCCTGATCGCCAACCGCGGCGAGATCGCGCTGCGCGTGATCCGCACCGCCAAGGCGATGGGGCTGCAGACGGTCGCGGTCTATTCCGAGGCCGACCGCGGCGCCATGCACGTTGCCGCCGCCGATGAAACCGTCCTGTTGGGTCCGGCGCGGGCGCGCGACAGCTATCTCGACATCGCACGCGTGATCGCAGCAGCCCGGGCTACCGGCGCGGAGGCGATCCATCCCGGTTACGGCTTTCTGTCTGAAAGCGCCGAGTTTGCGCAGGCCTGCCTCGACGCCGGCCTGGTCTTCGTCGGGCCGACCGCCGCGATGATCCGCGCGATGGGGTCGAAATCCGGCTCGAAGATGCTGATGGAGGAGGCCGGCGTACCGCTGGTGCCCGGCTATCACGGCGAGGCCCAGGACGAGGCGACGCTTGCGAGACACGCAGGCCGGATCGGCTTTCCGGTGCTGCTCAAGGCCTCCGCCGGCGGCGGCGGGCGCGGCATGCGGATCGTGCGGTCCCCGTCCGAGCTTGCGGGTGCGATCACCAGCGCCAAGCGCGAGGCCAAGGCGGCCTTCGGCGACGATCGCATGCTGATCGAGAAATATGTCGACAATCCCAGGCATATCGAGGTGCAGGTCATCGGTGACAGCCACGGCAATCTGTTGTCGCTGTTCGAGCGCGAATGCACGCTGCAGCGCCGGCACCAGAAGGTGATCGAGGAAGCGCCGTCGCCGACGCTGAACCCCGCCCAGCGCGAGGCGGTGTGCGCCGCCGCGCGGAAAGCCGCGTCCTCGGTCGATTATGTCGGTGCCGGCACCATCGAATTCGTCTCCGACGGCAAGGACGTCTTTTTCATCGAAATGAACACCCGCCTGCAGGTCGAGCATCCCGTGACCGAGATGGTCACCGGCATCGACCTGGTCGAATGGCAGTTGCGGGTCGCGTTCGGCGAGGTGCTGCCGCTCAAGCAGGATCAGCTCAGGCTGAACGGACACGCCATCGAGGCACGCCTCTATGCGGAAAATGCCGCAAAAAACTTCATGCCCTCGGTCGGCCGGATCCGCACCTGGCGCCTGCCGGAAGCGACCAACGGCCTGCGCATCGATGCCGGCTATCGCGAAGGCGATGCGGTCTCGCCCTATTACGACGCCATGCTCGCCAAAGTGATCGCCTGGGCGCCGACGCGCGGAGACGCGATCGAACGATTGAACCGGGGCCTGGAGCAGACCGACATTCGCGGCATCGTCAGCAACGTGCCGTTCCTGTCGGCGCTGGTGATGCATCCCGCCGTCGCCGCCAATGACATCGATACCGGCTTCATCGAGCGCGAGCTGAAGGTCCTGACCGCGCCGCCGCCTCCGGCAGGCGATCTCGAACTTTGTGCCGCGGTGGTCGCGATCCTCGGCAAGGAAGCCAAGGCGGCGCAGGCCGAGGCGGCGTCGCCGTGGCAGACGTTCGGCTGGATGCCGGTCGGCCGGCGCGAGCGGATGTTTTGCTTCCGTCAGGGGCATGAAGACGAGCGCAAGGTCAGCCTGCGCTATGGCAACGGCCCAGCGACGCTCCTGATCGGCGAGCGCGAACTGGCGCTGGGCTGGTCGGCGAACAGCGACGGCGTCATCGAGCTCGCGCTCGACGGCGTGAGCTCGCGCATCGTTGCTGGCATCGAAGGCCACGAGCTCTATCTGCGCACCCGCAACGGCCGTTTCGATCTGCATTGGGTCGATCCGTTCGGCGGCGACGACGAGGAGCAGGTCGGCGAAGACAGGATCGTCGCGCCGTTGCCCGGCACCGTGGTCGCGCTGCTCGCCGAAGAAGGCGTCACACTCGAAAAGGGCGCCCCCATCCTGACGCTCGAGGTCATGAAGATGGAGCAGACCTTGCGCGCGCCGTTCGCCGGCGTGCTGAAGGCGATCAAGTGCAAGGTCGGCGACATCGTGCAGGAGGGCGCCGAGCTCGCCGAAGTCGAGCCGGTCGGCCAATGATTGACGTCGGGGATGCGGCATGAGCGAGACCGTACGCATCATCGAGATGGGGCCGCGCGACGGCCTGCAGAACGAAAAAACGCCGGTCGATGTCGCCGACCGTATCGCCTTTGTCGAACAGTTGTTCGATGCTGGCCTGCATACGATCGAGGTCGGGGCCTTCGTGTCGGCCAAGGCGATCCCCCAGATGATGGGGTCGGACCAGGTGCTGCGCGGCGTCAGCCATCTCACAGGCGGCGAGTTTCACGTGCTGGTGCCGAACGAAAAAGGCTACGACGCCGCGCGCGCGGCCGGCGCCAGGGTGATTTCGGTGTTTGCTGCGGCCTCCGAAGGCTTTTCGCGCGCCAATATCAATTGCGGAATCGCGGAATCGATCGAGCGTTTCAAGCCGGTGGTCGCGCGCGCCACGGCCGATGGCGTCCGGGTGCGCGGCTATATCTCCTGCGTGCTGGGTTGTCCGTTCGACGGCGAGATCAAGCCGCAGGCCGTGGCTGACGTCGCGAAGCAATTGTGGGAGCTCGGCTGCTACGAGATCTCACTCGGCGACACCATCGGCGTCGGCACGCCGCTGAAGGCGCGGCAACTTTTGCGCGCGGTCGCTGGCTCGGTTCCGATGGCCCATCTGGCGATGCATTTCCACGACACCTATGGCCAGGCGCTGGCAAACCTCTATGCGGGGATGGAAGAGGGCGCCCGCGTGATTGATGCCGCGGCCGGCGGCCTCGGCGGCTGCCCGTTCGCCCCCGGCGCCACCGGCAACGTCGCGACCGAGGACGTGGTCTATATGCTGGAGGGGTTGGGCGTCGCGACCGGCGTCGACATGACAAAACTGCTTGCGGCAACCAACGCGATCAGCAGTCTGATCGGTCGGGCCCCGGCCAGCCGCGTCGCCGCCGCGCTGAACGCGAAGAATCGCAGAGCGCGCGGCGGTTAGGGTAGGCGATGCGCTCGCGGTACGACCCGGTACCGTGCAATTCCCGATTCAACTTCAAAGAGCTTCACCGTCATTGCGAGCGCAGCGAAGCAATCCATCTTTCTGTCTTCCTTCGCTGCGCGATGGATCGCTGCGCTGCGCCAATGACGGTGAATACGACTCCGGCTTCTCACGATCCGACTGGCATCCGAGCTGTTGGCCGAGCCATCCTCGTGGGCAAGCTGCCGCCTCCAAGCCCGATCGGCGCTAGCCAAAATCCGTGCGAGTCAGGTAGATGAAGGACATCCTCGAGCCTTGTGAGGTGCAGCCTTGCGAGCATTCGCGATCGTATTCGCAACCGAGCTTTGCTGCGAGGCAGGCCGTTGTTCGGTCCGAAGCCGTCCCGGCTCACCTGAAGGCGCATCGGAATGACGATCGTTTCCATGTCGATTTCAGAGGTGTTTGATTTCGCCTTGAAATCCTATTACGCGGGAAAGCAGGCCGAGGCTGAGCAGCTCTGCCTCAAGATATTGTCGGCCGATCCAGACTCCGCTGCCACACTGAATCTTTTGGCCGTCATTCATGCGTCGCTTGGCCGGAACGACGCGGCGCTGGCCTGCTACGAGCGGGCGCTGGCCTTGCAGCCGAACTTCATCCAGGCGCTCAGTAACCGCGGCGTCATGCTGAAAACGATGCGGCGGCACGAGGAGGCGCTGGAAAGCTTCGACCGCGCCCTGGCCCTGCAACCGGATCAGGTCGAAATTCTCAACAACCGTGCAGGTGTCCTGCAGGAGCTCGGGCGGTATCAGGAGGCGCTGGCGGGCTACGACCGCGTGCTCGCCTTGCGGCCGGACCATCCCGAGGCGCTCAACAATCGTGGCGTGACGCTGCAGGCACGAGGCGGGCATTCCGATGCGTTGACGAGTTACAACGCAGCGCTGGCCTCGCGCCCCGACTTCGTCGAGGCCCTCGTCAACCGCGGCATCGCCCACTACGAGCTGAAGCGCTTCGAGGATGCGCTCGCGGACTACGACCGTGCCATCGCGCTGCGGCCGGACAATGCCGATGCGCTCTGCAATCGCGGGAACGCGCTGAATAAACTGGGATACCGTGAGGCAGCGTTGACCAGCTACAGCGCTGCGCTCAATCTGCAGCCGCATCACGTCGAAGCGCTCTACAACCGCGGCATCGTCCTGCACAAGCTCCAGTGCTTTGATCAAGCGCTCGCCAGTTACGATGGCGCGTTGGCCTTGCGTCCGGATCACGCTGCAGCGCTCGCCGGCCGCGGCGCTACCCTGCACGATCAAAGGCGGTTTGACGAGGCGCTCGCGAGCTTCGATGACGCCATCGCCCTGTCCCCGGATTGCGCCGAGGCCATGGTCAATCGTGGGGTCACCCTGCATGAGCTGGGGCGCTTCGACGAGGCACTCAAGAGCTTCGAGCGTGCGCTGGTCTCGGAGCCGGACAATGTCGAGGCGCTGACCAATCGCGGGGTCGTCCTGCATGATCTCGCCCGCTATGACGAGGCATTGGCAGAGCAGGAACACGCGATGTCCGTGCGCCCGGGCGATGCTGCCGTGCTCAACAATCGCGGCGTGACCTTGCGGAAGCTGCGGCGGCTCGAGGAGGCTCTCGCAAGCCACGATCTGGCGCTTGCCTCGCGGCCGAATTACGCCGAGGCGCTCGCCAATCGCGGCACGACGCTGTATGACCTGAAGCGGTTCGACGAGGCGTTGGCGAGCTACGATCAGGCGATCGCGTTGCGTCCGGATTATGCCGACGCGCATTTTTTCAAGGGCCTGTCGAGCCTCGTGACCGGCGACTTCGAGCGTGGCTGGATCGAATATCAGTGGCGCGGCAAGGCGCCGGCGGCGAGAATCACGGGCCGCGCTTTTCCGCGGCCGCTGTGGCTCGGCCAGGACGGTATCGCCGACAAGACGATTCTGCTCCACAGCGAGCAGGGCTTTGGCGATAGCATTCAATTCTGCCGCTACGTGCCGCTGGTCGCGGCACGCGGTGCCCGCGTCGTCCTGGAAGTCGAAGAGCCGCTGTGCGGGTTGATGACCAGCGTTGCCGGCGCGACGCGGGTGATTGCCAGGGGCGGTCCGCTGCCGGAGTTCGATTTTCACTGTCCGCTTCCCAGTTTGCCGTTGGCATTCGGGACGCGGCTCGAGACGATTCCTTCAGATGCCGCCTATCTTGATGTGCCAAGGCAAGCCCGGGACTATTGGAACGCGCGGCTTGGCCCGCAACGCGCTCCGCGGATCGGACTGGCCTGGGCCGGAAATGCCAAACACGTCAGGGATCGGGAGCGGTCGATCAGGCTGCTCGATCTCGTCCCGCTGTTCGACATCGAGGCGAGCTTTGTAAGCCTACAGAAAGAGGTTCGCGCCGGTGACGCGGAGACGTTGGCCAAGTGCAAAATGCTGCAGTTGCATCAGGAGCTTGGCGACTTCTCCGATACCGCGGCGCTGATCTCGCAGCTCGATCTCGTGATCTCGGTCGACACCAGCGTCGCCCATCTTGCCGGCGCATTGGGCAAGCCGGTCTGGATCTTGTTGACGTACGCTCCGGATTGGCGCTGGCTGCTCGACCGCGACGACAGCCCCTGGTATCCGGGCGCGCGGTTGTTTCGGCAAGGTCAATCGCGCGAGTGGAGCAGCGTGACGATGCAAGTTCGCGACGCGCTACACCGATTTACCACGAACGCGCGGTAGCAAAGGGACGCAGAGTCTTCGGGCCAAATGGCCGCTTGCGCGTCGGGCCTTCCGGATGCCGGAGCGGCCTTTCGATCCCTGAGAGGTATTTCCAATTTATCATTTCTGCTTCGCGTCGCCGTACATTTCCAAGCACGTCAGCTACTCGACATAGCTCGGCGTGCCGTCAATGCTGGTTTCCTGCATGCAGGAAGCTCCAGAGCATGCTTGTTCGTGCTGGAGCAACGGATATCCTTGTGTCGAAGCGGCGTTTTGAACCGCATCAAGCAGCTCCGCGATGCTTTCGCGCCGGCGCCGCTGAAAATCGCCGTCCTTGCTGCGGTCACGCGGGACAAAAACAGGCAGCTGGGCCAAGGCGCATCTCGCGCCGTGCCGACCAATCTGATCCCCACAGTTATCGGCTGCCGTCCGGGCCCATCGCCAGATTTGGCAGCCAGGTCGAGATTTCGGGCACGAAGCACAGCAGGAGCACGGCTGCCATCATCAACAGCACGAACGGCAGCGTGCCCCAGATCACGTCGGACAGGGGAATATCGGGCGCGACGTTGCGGATCACGAAGATGTTCAGACCGACCGGCGGGTGGATCAGTCCCATCTCCATCACGATGGTCATGACGACGCCGAACCAGATGATGTCGAAATTCGCCGCCCGCAGCGGCGGCAGGATGATCGGGGTGGTCATCAGGATGATCGACACCGGCGGCAGGAAGAAGCCGAGCACGACGACCATCAGGAGGATCGCAAACAACAGGCCCCAGCGCGGCAGATGCAGCGCGACGATGCCTTCCGCCGCCGATTGGGAAATGTGCAGATAGCTCATGACATAGGAATAAAGCAGAGACATGCCGATGATCATCATCAGCATGGTGGACTCGCGGATCGTTGCGGTCAGGATCGGCGCGAGGTCGGTCGGACGCCACACGCTGTAGATCAGCGCGATCAGGCCGAGCGCCAGGATGCCGCCGAGACCGGCGGTCTCCGACGGCGTCGCGAAGCCGCCATAGAGCGCAATCATGACGCCGGTCAACAGCAGCACGAAGGGGATCACCCGCGGCAGCACGCTGAAACGCTCGGCGAGGGTATACTCGTCGCGGGTCAGGATCGCGGATGCCGTGCCGCTCTTGGCGTAGGCGATGGCAGCCGCCTCATATTCCCGGCGAAACCGCAGCACGGCATAGGTGCCGAACAGGGTGACCAGCAGCAGGCCCGGACCGATGCCGGCCAGGAACAATCTCCCCAACGATTTTTCCGCCGCGATCGCGAACAGGATCATGGTGATCGACGGCGGCAGCAGGATGCCGAGCGTACCGCCGGCGGCGATGATGCCGGCCGCGAAGCCGCCGGAATAGCCGCGCTTGCGCATCTCTGGAATGCCGGCTGACCCGATCGCCGAACAGGTGGCGGGCGAGGAGCCCGCCATTGCTGCGAACAGCGCGCAGGCAAACACGTTGGCGACGCCGAGCCCGCCGGGGATGCGGTGCAGCCAGGCATGCAGCGCCGAATAGAGATCCTGGCCTGCGCGCGACCGGCCGATCGCGGCGCCCTTCAGGATGAAGAGCGGGATCGACAACAGCGTGATCGAGGCCATCTCCTCGTAGACGTTCTGCGTCACCGTATCGAGCGAGGCTGCCGGCATGTAGATGCCCATGAAGACGACCGCGACCGCGCCCAGCGCGAATGCGATCGGCATGCCCGAAAACATCGCGAACAGGGTCGCAAGGCCGTAACTGAGGCCGATCCCGAAGACGCTCATCGGCGCGCCGCTCCAGCCAGCGGAATGATGATCTGCAGCAGGAGCTGCGCGCAGAGCAGCGTCATGCCGCAGGCCATCAGGCCGTAGGGAATATCGAGCGGCGGCGACCACATGGAATTGGAGACCTGGCCTTCGCTGTAGGCCTCATAGGCGAGCGTCCAGGATTTCCAGGCAAAGAAGCAGCAGAACAACAGGCTTGCGACATCGACCAGCCACAGCCGGATGCGATTGGCCAAAGGCGACAACAGGCTCACGAAGGCCTCGATGCCGATATGGCCGCGCTGCTGCTGCACATAGGCCGCGGTCATGAAGGTGGCGCCGACCAGAAGAAACACCGCGGCCTCGTCCTGCCAGTAGTTGGCGGCCTGAAACAGCGCCCGCCCGATCACGCTGTAGCTCAATACGGCGCAGGCGCCGATCAGGGCCATGGCCGCAAACACGACAATGACGTTGTTGAGGAAGGCAAAAGCGCGCTGAAGCGACGCCACGAGCGGATGGCCCGTGGCGTCTTTCGAAAGCTCCTCCCGGTCCCGGACAGGAGCGTGCATCATGCGGCGACGTCGGAAGCGAGCTTCAGCAGATTGGCTGCGGTCGCGGTCTTGGCGCCATAATCCTTCCACGCGGTGTCGCGGGCGATGTCGCGCCACTTGCTGACGGTGGCGAGATCGAGCGCGGCTATCTTGGCGCCGGCCTTTTCATACACCTTGGCGACTTCGATATCGTCGTCCTGCGCGCCCTTTCTTCCGAACGCTTCCAGTTCAGAGCCGACGGCGAGAATGATGTCCTGATGGTTCTTCGGCAGGCCATCGAAGATCGACTTCGACATCATCAGCGGTTCGAGCATGAACCAGTACGACGCGCCAGCGCCCGAGGTGAGGGCCTTGGAGACTTCATCGAGCCGGAACGAGATCAGGCTGGTGGAGGAGGTGAGGCCGGCGTCGCATGCGCCGGTCTGCATCGCCGTGTAGATCTGATCGGACGGCACCGACAGCACCGACGCGCCGGCGGTCTGCAGCACCATGTCCATTTCGCGGGAGCCGCCGCGCACCTTCAGGCCCTTGGCGTCCGCAGGTTCGACGATGGCTCTGGAGCGGCTGGCGACGCCGCCGGCCTGCCAGATCCAGGTCAACAGGATGATGCCCTTGTCGGCGAGGAAATCGGTCAGCGCCTTGCCGACCGGCGCAGTCTTCCAGCGTAGACCCTGATCGTAAGTTGCAACCAGGCCGGGCATCAGGCCGATGTTCGCCTCCGGCACTTCGCCGCCGGCGTAGGGCATCGGATAGAGGCTGATGTCGAGCGCGCCCTTGCGCATCGCCGAGAACTGCGCGTTGGTCTTGATCAGCGAGGAGTTCGGATAGATTTCGGCGGTGATGTCCCCATTGCTGCGCTTGTTCACCTCTTGGGCGAACATCCGGCAGAGCCGGTCGCGGAAATCACCCTGGTCGAGCGAGGAGGGGGGAAACTGGTGAGAAATTTTAAGCGCGGTGGCGGCCTGCGCGCTTCCGGTCCCCAGACGCAGCAGGGCGGGTGCGGCAAGCGCGGATGCGATGACGTGACGGCGTGTAAGCATGGATACTCCCCTTGACCGACATTGGTCGGGTCTTTGAAAACCGGCCGTAAGCGCGTGTGACCGGAGTTTCGAGAAACTTTCTCTGTACTCTTGATGTGCCCCGAATGGGGCGGCTGGATTGTGGCGCGCGCATCCTCGGCCCGATCCTGCGAGCAATGCGGCGCGGCACTAACGCGCTTTTCACGGGCGAAATTGTGTCCACAACCTTGAGCTTCAACCCCAAAGCCGGCGGTAAAAGCCGTTGCCGGAAAATTTTCTTCAAGTTGGCCGTAACAATCCCCGCGCGGCAGCGTCGATCATTGAGGCGGCATTAGTCGCCTGCAAAACCAGTTTCGAAGGGAAGACCAATCATGACCATTCGCACCCGTGTCGCGCTCGGAGTTTCGGCCGCTGTTCTCTCGCTCAGCGTGGCGCTTGCGCCCGCAGCCTTCGCCCAGGACAAGATGGGCAAGGATGACGCGATGAAAAAGGACTCGATGTCCAAGGACAGCATGAAGAAGGACAGCATGTCCAAGGACGCGATGTCCAAAGACAGCATGTCCAAGGATGGCATGAAGAAGGACGACATGAAGAAGTAAACCGGTCGCGATTCCGACGCAGGCTCAACTCGCCGGAAGTTTTCACACGGCGCGTGCGGCCTGCGTCACCTCGCACGGCCGGCGAGGTGAGCCGCCCTTGTGGTTTCTTCGCTATTTCTTCACTATTTCGTCTTGGGCCTGAAGGTTACTTCTTCTTGCCTTTGCTCTTGCGCGCGGCGTAGCGCGCGTCGCGCTTGGCCTTTTGTTCGGCCTCCAGCGCGGCCAGTCGCTCGGCCTCCTCTTCCTTTTCGCGCGCGATGCGCGCGGCCTCAGCCGCGGCGGCCTCTTCCTCGAGGCGCTTCTGCTCGGCCTTGGCGGCCTCGCGTTCCAGCCTCGCTTGTTCGCGCTTGGCCGCGATCGCCTCGCGTTCGGCGCGTCGCTTGGCGACTTCGGGATCGTCGGGTCCCGGCTGGGTGCGGAATTTGTTGAGGAGGTCTTGCTTCGCTTGCTGGGCCGCTTTCTGTCGGTCTGCGAAACTGGGTTCCTTGAATCCACTCATTGAGCGAGCCTTGTCACTTTCGTCGGTCTGGCCTGGGTTTTTTGTGTCGCGCCGGCGCTGAACAGAGGCACGCACGATCGCGAGCGGTGTACAGCGCCGCGCGTCCGGATGCCACCGATTATCCCCGTCTAAAACCGCTGAAGAGCCAAAAACGATGAGACTTGCCCGGAAAGGTCACCGGAAAAGACGCGCCGGACAGGCCTGCAGCCGAGATTTCGGGAGATTTGGCCGGAAAGACCGTGTCAGACCCGAGAAATACGTCCGTATTGTGAATCCCTTCACAAAGTCCGGGCCTGGCCCGTCCTAGACTCCTCGTGCCATCCGAACCGGAGTGACGCTCATGGCCGACACGCGGCAAACCCACACGGCGTTCGTTCTCACGGCGGTCATTCTTGTCGCGGCGGCCATCGGAGGGATAGCGTCGTTCTCGGCCGTGCCGGCGGACGAGCCCGCCGACATCGCCATTCTCGGGGCCGGATGGCAATGCAGCAACATGGTATTGTTCACCAGTTGCACAAGAGTCCGTCACCTGCAGCCGGCGGCTCACCGCATGGGCAGGGATGCGCACCGCATGCGGCCGGTGTGACGGGCAGGAACGGGCATGCTACAAGGGGCGCGGGCCGGACACCGCCCGCTTTCGCCAAGGCAGCCTGAGAATCGACGTTTCATGACCGACCCCGAACCGGGCGATAGCCGGCGCGGCGCTGTCGCCGGCCTGCTGATTGCCATTGCCCTGTTGGCCGCAGGCCTGTGGCTGGTGCGCGATCTGACCGCCGCCAGCAAGCTGCAGGATTGCGCGATGTCGGGTCGAACCAATTGCGATGTGATCGAACCCGCGCGATAGAAGGGCTGTCGTTCGCCGGGGATTCGACCCCGCGAAGGACGCAAAAACGTCGCGATCTTACGGATTTGTAACAAGACAAAACGCAGCGTCGCAGTAAGCAGTGTCGCCCGCATAGGCAGTCGACGCAGCAGGGTCTCAAGGATGGACTCGAAGATTGGGGCCCGGAAGATGGGGACTCGGGCGTTTGGTGCCGCGGCGCGACCAAGAGGGGTATGCGAGAATGAGCGCGTCAAGCCGATCGAAAATCGTCGTTCCGTTGGTTTCTCTGCTAGCCATGTTTGCGTTCTCGGCCCATGCGCAGGAGCAGCATGGTGAGCATGGCGGGCCGCCGGGCGGTAAGCCGCAAGCGCAGGCCGGCAGGCCTGCCGGACCGGTCCGGCCGGGCGTGGGAGGCCCGGGGCGCGGACCGGGAATGGACGCTCGATTTGCGCATGGCGCGATCGCGCGACATGATTTCGGCGGACATCCCTATCGCGGCCGCGTGGCCTGGGAGGGCGGGCGCTGGCATCATGAAATCCATGATGGCCGTGACGGCTGGTGGTGGGACGTCGGTGGCGTCTGGTATTTCTACCCGCAACGGTTCGACGGGCCGCCGGCCTATGTCTCCGAGGATTTCGCCGACGACGTCGTCTATGCCGATGCGCCGCCTCCGGGAGCCTATGCACCGCCCCCCGGGGCCTATCCGCC
>NZ_JBAURI010001248.1:0-2097 GCF_049581145.1 Bradyrhizobium sp. | reverse complement strand
CATCCCGGCTGTCGCGGCCTGCCTTCCCGGAGCCTCGGTCTCGGAGACGTCCACGCCCGATCGCGTGGACGGCGAGATCCGGGTCAGGCTCGGGCCGATCTCGGCGCGTTTCGCCGGCTCGGCGCGGATCGAACGTGATGCCGCGGGCCTCTCAGGGCGCATCGTCGGTGCCGGTTCCGACCAGCGTAGCCGGACCTCCACGCAAGGCGAGATCCGCTACCACCTGGTGCCGGTCGACCAGGGCACAGCGACGCGCGTGGAGTTCTCGATCGGCTACAGCCTGCGTGGCATGCTGGCGCAGTTCGCGCGGCCCGGACTGGTGCGCGATCTCACCGAGCGGATGACGGCCGATTTCGCGCGCAATCTCGCGCAGGCGCTGTCCGGATCGTCGCGTGATCATGCATCGGGCGAGGCCGCGATCGACGGATTTGTCCTGCTCGGCGGCGTGGTGTTGCAGCGGGTTCGACAGCTCGTCCGACGGTTGCTGGGCCACGCATCGTCATCCGAGAGGTGAGCGCTGGTACGATTCATGCATTCCCTGCAGCGGAAACCGCTGTTTCATGTAGGGAGGTGCGTCATGACGGAATCCGAGCTTCGCGCTGATAGTCACAGCATTGAACCCATTCCGGATGCAGACCGGGATTCCACCGGACTGCAGCAGATGTGGATCTGGGCCGGCGCCAATATCGCGCCGGTCAACTGGGCGCTCGGCGCGCTCGGCATCGTCCTCAAGCTCGGGCTGTGGGAGACCATCGCCGTCATCGTCATCGGCAACCTGGTTGGCTGCGCCATCTTCGCCGCCTTCACCGTGATGGGCCACAAGACTGGCGTCAACCAGATGGTGCTGAGCCGGTCGGCTTTCGGCGTCCGCGGCGCCTATTTGCCGAGCATCCTGATGTTTCTGATGACGCTGTGCTGGATCGGCGTGAACACCTATTTCCCGGTCAAGATCTCGATCGCGATCCTCGGCCAGTTCGGCGTTCCCGACAATTGGTTCGTCGAAATCGTCGTCATCACGCTGGTGATGGCGCTGCAGGTCGGCATCGGCACCTACGGCTTCTATGCCATCCGGACCTTTGAAAAGTACACGGTGCCGGTGACCGTCGCCATCATGGTGCTGATGAGCGTGCTGGCCTGGACCCAGCCCGGCGTGGTCGACTGGAACCACGCCTCCACCCTGCCGCCCGGCGCGCATCTCGCCATGATCACGCTGTTGATGTCCGCGATCGGCGTCGGCTGGGGCATTTCCTGGGTGACCTGGGCCTCGGATTATTCGCGCTTCGTGCCGCGCAGCGTGCCGTCGAGCTCCGTTTTCTGGTACAGCTATATTGGCATGTTCGTGCCGACCGTCTGGCTTGCCATTCTCGGCGCCACGATCGCCAGCACGACGCTCGACACCGATCCCGCCAAGATGGTCAGCGCCGTGTTCGGCGGTCCCGTCAGCATCCTGGTGCTGCTGATGGTGCTGCATGGCCCGATCGCCACCAACATTCTCAACGTCTATTCGGCAGCGCTCGCGGCGCTGAGCGCCGGCTTCAAGGTCTCGCGCTTCGCGCTGGCCACGATCGTCGGCGTCGCCGGCTACCTGGTGACGGTGTACTTCATCTTCGCGCCGTCGTTTGCCAAGGCGTTCGACAACTGGATGATTAGCCTGCTGTTGTGGATGAGCCCGTGGGCCGGCGTTGTGCTGGCCGATTTCGTCATCCGGCGCAAAAGCCGGATCGATGTCGCCGAGCTCTATCGCGATGGCGCGACCAGCACCTATGGCGATATCAATTGGGGCGGCATCATCGCGTTCCTCGCCGGCCTGATCGCGGGCTGGACCGTCGAAGACGGCCTGGTCGCGCCCTTGCAGGGACCGATCTCGACCGGCCTGTTGGGCGGCGCGGACCTGAGCTGGCTGGTCGGCATCGTCGTCGCCGGCGGCCTCTATCTGGTGCTGGGCCGGCGCGTGACGGCGCCGTCCGTTGTGGCGAGCAGCGCGAGGCCGTAAACGTGGACCGATCCTGCTGCGCCATGACCGGGGCGAGGCGGTGATATCCCCGCTCGTCATTCCGGGGCATTCGCAAAGCGAACGAGCCCGGAATCCATAACCAC
>NZ_JBAURI010001247.1:0-2543 GCF_049581145.1 Bradyrhizobium sp. | reverse complement strand
ATCGAGGCCGGCATAGATGCCGTCGGACACCCCGCCGTCGCGGGTGAAGAAGGCGTGGCGCAAGCCGGGAATGGCGGACAGCAGCGGGGACAACAGCATCATGAGCCTCCGGCGGCCGATTTTTCGTCGCTCAGGCCGGGCAGAGACATGAGCTGCGGCGCGGAGACGCCGAGCACCTTGAACAGCGAGCCCATGCCGGTGCGGCCGCCCTCGGTCAGCCGTCGCAGCGCGTTGGCGATGTCCTCGGACACCTCGTGGCTGGCTTTCGCCATCAAGGAGACCGCCCGGGTTTCGATGCCGAGGCGTTTCAGGAACTCACCCTGCGTCACCGGGCCATGGACGCGTGCGCCGACATCTTCCGCGGCACGCGACAGCGCCTGGAAATCGACATGCGCGGTGATATCCGCAAGCCCGGGCGCCTTCAAGGGATCGGTGAACGCATGACGCATGACGGCCTGAAAGGTATCCCCGGCGTCGCTGCGCGCATGGCCGTAGTCGATGATCAGCGCCGCGCCGATCTGATCGCGTACGCGGCTCGCGATCTTCATGATCTCGGCGTCCGGCCGCCACTCGAACACGGCGCCGACCGGCGCCGCGCGGACCAGCGGCGGCAGCAGCACCTCGAAGCGGGGCAGAGGGTCGGCCGCTGTAGCAAAAATCAGCTTGCCGCTGTCGTCGATGTCGATCACGCGCTCGTGCCAGCCGGTTTCGCGCCTGACCACCTGGTGGATCGGCAGCGCGTCGAAATATTCGTTGGCGAGGATGACGCTCGGCCCTTCGGGCACGTCATCGATGCTGTCATGCCAGGCGATGTCGCGCGTGCCGGACAAGGCCTCCTTCTGCTTGTCACGCAGCAGCGGATTGATCTCGACCAGATGCACGCTCAGCGTCTGATAGAGCGGCGGCAGCACGCGCAGCGCGCGCAGCGCATCCGCCATCATGGTGCCGCGGCCGGGGCCGAGTTCGATCAGCCGCAGCGAGCTCGGCGAGCCCATCGATTTCCACACCGACGCCGCCCACAGCCCGAGCAATTCGCCGAACATCTGACTGACTTCGGGCGAGGTAGTGAAATCGCCCTCGCGTCCGATCGGATCGCGCGAAACATAATAGCCATGCTCCGGATGCGTCAGGCACAGCTCCATGTAGCGCCAGACCGGCATCGGCCCGGACGACCTGATCGTCTTCTTGATTTCGCTCGACAGCGGCGAATATTCGGTCACGGCCCGCCTTGGAAGGAGCTAAGGAATTTGCTCGGCCTGGATCGGCGCCTTGTGGCGCCAAGCCCAAACAATAATGATCGCGCCGGCGATGACCATCGGCATCGACAACAGCATGCCCATCGTCAGCCCGCCCCACAGGAAGCCGAGCTGCGGATCCGGCTCGCGGAAATGCTCGCCGGTGATGCGGGCGATGCCGTAGAGCGCGATGAAGCTGCCGAGGATCAATCCCGGCCGCTTCAGGGCGCCGAACCGGATCATCACCGCCAGCACGGTAAACAGCAGGATTCCCTCCATGCCCGCCTCGTAGAGCTGGCTTGGATGGCGCGGCAGCGGCCCGCCATTGGGGAAGATCATCGCCCAGGGCAGGCGGGGATCGGCCGGACGGCCCCACAATTCGCTGTTGATGAAATTCGCGATGCGTCCGAGGAACAGCCCGATCGGAGCGACCGCCGTGGTGATGTCGCCGAGCGACAGGATAGGCAGCTGGTTGGCGCGGGAGAACCAGATCACCGCGATCACGCAGCCCATGAAGCCGCCATGGAACGACATGCCGCCCTTCCACAATTCGAAGATCTCGGCCGGATGCTGCACAAAGAAGGGAAAATTGTAGAACAGCACATAGCCGGTCCGGCCGCCGAGAATGATGCCGATGGTGACCCAGAGGATGAAGTCGTCGAGCTGCAGCAGCGAAATCGGCGCCGGGCCGCCCCACAGCCTTTCATTCTTGAGCAGCGAGCGCCCATAGATCCAGCCCACGACGATGCCGCAGATATAAGCCAGCGCATACCAGCGGATCGCGATCGGTCCGATCGCAATCGCGATCGGATCGAATACCGGAAAGGCAATGAGGAGGAAGAGCATCGGGGCCTTTCGGCTTCAGGAGAGGTTGCGGCGATAGAGCGCGAGCAGCCGCTCCCAATGGCGCTCGGCGGCGTCGCGGTGGTAAACGGGCCGCCTGGGAAAAGCGAAGCCGTGATGGGTGGCGGGATAGATCTCGACCTCGGCATTGGCGCCCTGCATGGCGGCTGTTACTTTCTCGATGATCTCCGCCGGCGCGTAGATATCGGTCTCGGCGCAGGCGAAATAAAGTTCGGCTTTGGTTTTCGTTGCGGCGAGATGCGGGCTGTCCTCCTGGTCGGTCGCCAGACGCGTGCCGTAGACCGAGGCGGCCGCCTTGACCCGGTCCGGAAAATGCGTCGCTGCGTTGATCGCGTAGCGCCCGCTCATGCAATAGCCGACGCTGCCGACGATCTTGGTGTCGGCCGCGGCCTGGCCGTCGGCATAAGCCAGCAGCGCCTTGGTGTCTTCCATCACCATCGGGAT